>JAISNG010000083.1 GCA_031276365.1 Campylobacteraceae bacterium
ATCGACGGCACGGTAGCTAAAGGCGGTTGCATATATTGCGAAAACGAGTCATTCAGCCCAAATCTCTCAAAAGAGCATAGAGTATTCAAATTAAACCCGCATACCGCAGAAAATCCACATTTTGACAAGCAGCTTTTACAGCTTGAGAGCCAATACTACAAATATAAAAAACGGCTTGCTAAAAAGTTCGGCGCAAAAAAATTTATAGTCTATTTTCAATCTTTTACCAATACTTACGCGCCGTTTTCAACGCTCAAGGCTTTATATGAGCGTGCGCTTGAACTTCCAGATGCTATTGGTATAAGTATCGGCACAAGAAGTGATTGCATTAGCGATGAAGTGCTGGAGTTTTTGCGCGCCAAAAAAGAGCAGGGCAGGGAGATATGGATAGAGTACGGCGTGCAATCCGCATTTGACGAAACGCTTCGCTCCATCAACCGCGGGCATGACTTCAAAAACGCTGCTTTGTGGATAAAAAAGACAAAAGAGGCGGGGCTGAACGTATGCGTGCATTTGATTTTCGGACTTCCGAATGAAACGCAGGAGATGATGCTTCAAAGCGTTCGGGAGGTCATTGATTTGCAAGTGGATGCTATCAAATTTCATTCGCTCTATATCACAACACACACAAAACTTGCGAGTGATTTTAAACATGGGCTTTTTACTCCCATAAGCGAAGAGCTGTATCTTGACACGCTTATCAAAGCCATAAAAATGCTGCCGCCAAATATCGCCGTACAGCGCATAACCGCTGGTGTGCAGGACGATACGCTTTTATCGCCCTCGTGGTGTTATGATTCGCATAGACAAAAAAACAGGGCAAAAGAGGCGCTGAAAAAGGCGGGGCTTATTTATTAAAATATTTTACCATCATAAAGAAAAGTAAAAATTTTTAATTTTCTCAGCAATCAATTTTCTTCTTAAATCCAAAAAAACATCATAATTTTTAATATCCATTTCTAATATTTCATACGGCACACAATTCATTTTTAAATTTTCTAACAGTTCTGATTTGGTCGAGATACCGCTTATTTTGGAATTTGGATTTTGCACCAATTCAAAATAATCTTTGGGTGAACGATTGCCGATTTTAATGTTTATTTCTGATTGTGTATAGACGTAATTGGCTATCTGGTTATAACGATTTTGATTGAAACCATTCTTTCTTAGATAGTCGCGCGGAAACAGATGATGAATGTCGCCTCGCTGTGTAATTAAATCACGCACTAAAATGTCTTTAGAGAGAAATCCTTTATCGTTAACTTTGACCTGCGAGGCAAGGAATACTAGAAAATATGGATTGTTTACCAACGAAGTATTCAAATTTTGAGGTAAAGAAAAATCCCAATAGGCATCCGAAAGGTCTGCATTTTCTTTCTCCCTTAATATATCATCAAAAGATTTGACGTCAATTTGTTTGATATCGTAGTCAAAATAGCTTTCGGGCGAGCCTGAATAACGACCCGTCAATATTGAATATACAAACCATCTGCAAACATACCGCGCTATGTCTGCCTCTGGATATTTCAATTCTTTAAGTTTAAGGTAAACAATATAGGCAAAATTCAAGGCGTTTTGCGAACGTATGAGTTTTGGTGAAATAAATCCCGCTGATTTGACAATCATCAAAAATCGCTTCAAATTGGTCTCATTGATAAAGTTTTCTATACCCGTTTTGAGTATTTTAAACGATTGCTCTGCGATGGATGTCTCAAATGTTCTTGTTTCAAAATTCCTGCCAGAGAGCAGATTGACTAAATCAGAAAGTCTGCCGCGGTTAAATTGCGAAGTGAAAGCAACACGGATTAAATCGTTATAGTTAGGCTCATACAAATCGTCTTTTTCGTCTTTTAACCATTTTATTTGTTTAAAAAAATCAGTTTTTGCAAACTCTTCATCATTATCAACAATGTTTTGGTAAAATTCTGGAGCAGTTGCCAGATGGCAAAAATAATCAATCGTTTTTCGCAACTCGTTTCCATTATATTCTGTATCGGAAGCGATTTTGCTCATAGCAAAATCTGCTTGACTTAATACAACCCCTTGAGAGTTTATGCGGATAAATATCTCTGTAACCGCTTCAATATCTAAATCTGGCGAAAGTTCAATTAAGCCGATTTGCTTTTTAGGGATATTTACCAGTTTGGTGATACTTTTTTCTATTTTGTCTTCATCTGCTTCGTGATTTAACCTCAAATATTCTCTGACAATTTTCAAAACACTGCCGTTTATTATTTCAGAAATATCAGGAAGCCATGTTTTGTCTTTTAAGATAGCAGTATTTTGTACCTCAAATTTTTCTTCAGACGGATGAAAGGCGATTTTTATTTTTATTCGTTTATATGTACTATTGATAACATAATCACCAAGTATCGCTGCTGTTAGTGCCGTAATGCGCTGTTGTCCGTCAATAAGAATTTTTTTCCCTTCACTGACAGTTCCGTCTTTTAATTTTGCGTTAGGATTTTTCCAAGCTATAATATAGCCAATTGGATAGCCTTGATACAGACTGTCCATCAAGTCGCGCACTTTTGAATTTTTCCACACAAATGGTCTTTGGATTTCGGGTATTGCTATTTCATTCCCTTTAACCCATGCCAATACGGTTTCTATAAGATACTGGTTTACCGAATATTTTTGCATACAGATATTTCCTATCATTTTTTAAAAATGTATTATAACTTATTTCACATCATATCCCACACCATTTTTACAAATAGCAGTGAAAGTACAAAAAGTATCGCGTATCTTATGACGTTTGAGCCTTTTTTTATCGCAAGTCCCGCTCCTATATAACTTCCTAGTATGCTAAAAATGCCCGCGCACAAGCCCAAAGTTACGGACACATAGCCGTTGTATAAAAATACCGATAATCCTGCGATATTTGAGGAGAGATTTATGATTTTTGCATTTCCTGCGGCGATACGCGGATTTATATGAGCTATGCCGATAAAGGCAATCACAAGAAATGTCCCTGTGCCAGGACCGAAAAATCCGTCATACGCACCCACAATAAATGAAATAACGGAAGAGTAGACAAATATTTTTTTGCGCGTGAATTGATTTTTGATAATGGTAAGATTTTTATTTTTTAATATATAAACGGCGATAATCGGAAGCAACACCAAGAGTGTTTTTTGCAGCACATTTTCGTTTATCAGCAGTGTGATTTGTGCGCCGATAAATGATCCAACCAGCGCAAATAACGCGGAAGGAATGCAGACGGCTATATCCGTAAAACCGTTTTTATAGTATCTGAACGCAGCGATGAGAGTGCCTATCGTTGATGAGAGTTTGTTTGTGCCAAGAGCAAAATGCGGAGGCAATCCTGCAAATAGATACGCAGGTATGGAGATAAGTCCGCCGCCGCCTGCAATAGCATCGATAAATCCAGCCAAAAAGATAAGAGGACAGATGATAAAATATGCCGTAAGTTCCAATTCCACGTAAATTCTTTGTCAAAAAATAAGCGAAATTGTATCATAAATAAAGCAGGCTTTCATCTTGCGTCAAATACATTTACAATTGTGAGCTTTTGTATTTTTCAAAGCTAATATTTTGTAAAACTGACGATATAAGCGTTACGGCATTTCTCCAGCACATTTTGCAAACTTTCGGTACATGACAACC
>JAISNG010000183.1 GCA_031276365.1 Campylobacteraceae bacterium
GCCGCCTTTTTGTCATTCCCGCATTCC
Source organism: Campylobacteraceae bacterium (assembly GCA_031276365.1). GTDB lineage: Bacteria > Campylobacterota > Campylobacteria > Campylobacterales > Campylobacteraceae > JAIRKW01. The sequence goes on from JAISNG010000183.1 coordinate 28, forward strand.
CTCACGATATGCGCTTCGCTTATCGTTCGGTCGCGGGAATGATGGAAGGAGGATATATATATGTTTTGTTTAGCTGTGGGAATGGCGGAGAAAGACGCATGTATTTTTTCGTTTAACGGTTGGAACGACGGGAAAGCAGCGTATGTGTTTTGGCAGTAATGACGGAATAAACGGCAGAAATGACAAAAGGCGCTTTTTGTTTTTACAAACATGATAAATAAAATTTTCCGCCAGCCCTGCAAATACCGTTTTGCCAAAAACTCTTGTCTGCATAAAAACCGATATAGGTGAGGTTATCAGGCAGATTTTTTGTCTGCTAAAAACTATAAAATTAAAAACCGCCGCCCATAAAACGACTTTAAATAAACCGCGAAAAATGACAGATAAACATCAAAAATCTGCCTGCACATTTTTATTAAAAACTACTTGCAGCCGTTTTTTATTTTTATAAAAACAGGATACTACCCGCAGTATTTTGGCTGTTCATGTAAAAAATTCATTATCTCGCCGTCCATCTGCGAAAGCGGCTTTTTGATAATAGGCTGCAAAAACTGCGTACGGTTAAATGTACGCTGTCTTTTGGCAAGTTTGACCGTATTATCAATGATTTTCTCCTCCATAAGCGTTATATCGCCGTATCCGTCAAAATACTCTATCACCTCTCTTATACCTATGGACTTCATACAGTTCGGCTCTCTTGTATATTTTTTCTCAAGCCGCGCCGCCTCGTCCACAAGCCCCTCTTCTATCATCTTCTTTGTGCGCGCTTTAATGCGCTCTCTAAGCTCCTCTTTGGACGTTTCTATCTCAAATATTTTCAGTTCATTGATAACAGGGTCTTTTTTTGTGCGCCTCAAAAAATCGCTCGGAATTTCGCCTGTCTCATAATAAATCTCATACCACTTTCCCATGCGGTAGATATCGTTTTTCTCTACTTTTTCGGCATATATTGGGTCTGTGCGGGACATATTGTCATATGCAAACTCCAAATCGCGCAGCGCTCTGGAGACTTTTTTTTGATTTTCACCGCTCACAAGCGGCTTATCGCTAAGACCTGAGAGTAGAGCTTTGAGATAAAAACTTGTTCCGCCGACAATGATAAGAGGTGCATTTTTGCTTTCGGCATCCGCCGCCGCTTGAAAATAGAGGTCAAAAAAGAGCGTTACGTTAAAATTTTCATTTGGCGCGATAACGTCTATGCCGTAATGTTTAACGCTTGAGAGCTGCTCTTTTGAGGGTTTGGCTGAAGCGATATCTATCTCTTTGTAAACGCAGAGCGAATCCAGCGAAAGTATGATGCCGTCGCTTTTGCGCGCTATCTCAACAGCCAAATCGCTCTTTCCGCATGCGGTGGTTCCGATAAGTGCAAACTGCATAAAAAACTCCTGCAACTGTTTTATCCAATTATATCTATATTTTTTGTGTAAATAAATTTAATTTTTTGGCAATTTGGTGTAAAATTTTATAATTTAAAAAAAAGAGGCTTGTATGGAGCGCTTTTGGGCTGTTTTTAGAGATATCAACGAGTTGATAGTTTTTAAACATTCGGTTTTTGCGATGCCGTTTATATTTATCGCGATGATAATTGCTTCGCATGAGATAAACAACTCTGCATGGTTTGGCGTGAGATTGATGATACTTGGGCTAATCTGCGCCGTGAGCGCAAGAAATTTCGCTATGAGCGTTAATAGATTTGCCGATAAGGATATAGACGCTCTTAACCAGCGTACAGCAAATCGTCCGAGCGTGGACGGCAGAATCGGCAGGCTGAACATGTCGGTATTTATCGCCCTTAATGCTGTTTTGTTTGTCTGTGCCGCGTATTTTATTAATGAGACGGCGTTTATTCTCTCCTTTCCGATGCTGATAACGCTTGCAAGTTACTCTTTTTTTAAGCGTTTTTCGCCGTTTGCGCATTTGGTATTGGGTCTCTCTTTGGGACTTGCTCCGATAGCGGGGAGTATAGCGGTTTTGGGATATACGCATATTTGGTCATGGCTTTTGTGTTTTGGCGTTATGTTTTGGGTCGCTGGATTTGACATTTTGTATTCGCTTCAGGATATTGACTTTGACAAAGAGCATAAACTCCACTCCATACCTTCGCGTTACGGCAAAGATGCGGCGATGGCGGTGAGCGCGTTTTTTCATGTATTGGCGGTTGTATTTTGGCTGCTGTTTGCGGCAGATGCTTCTCTTGGATTTTTCTCTTATGCGGCTATAGCGGTGAGCGCAGTAATACTGTTTTGCGAACATATTATCGTAAGGCGTGATTTTCAAAAGATAGATGTGGCGTTTTTTACGCTTAACGGCTATCTTGGCATACTCTTTTTTATTTTTGTCTGGATAGATATTGTTTTTATGGCAGGAGGCTGATATGAGCGGCAATATTGTGATGTTTAGCGCTTTGTTGGCGGCAATGTTTTTGCTTGTTATCTTTATCATCGTGCGCGATAGAAACGTACTCTCGAGGCTTGCGATTTTGGAAAAGGTCATAGAGGATTTAAATCAGGAAAATCACAAACTCAACAAAGTCGTCAAAAAACAAAATCTTGACATGGACGGCGGCATACAAAAAATCGTGGAAGACGAAGTACAAAACCGTGTAGTACCGTTAAAACAATCTTTGCAGGAGGTGAAAAAAATCACCGAAGAGTTCAGAGAACAGCGCAATACGGGCGATTATGAAAAAAAGGTGATAGATTTGTACAAAGATGGCAAGAGCGAAAGTGCGATAGCGCAGATTTTGGGGCTTACTGTTTCGCAAGTAGAGCTTATATTGTCGCTGAATGACACGCAATGAACGTACACGAGAGCTGGCGTGAAATAATAGAGCGCGCTTACGGTGCGTTAGAGCCAAAATACCGCGAATTTTTGGAGACAAAAAGCGGATATTTTCCGAATTTTAACAATTTTTTAAATGCCTTTAAAACTCTGCCGCGCGCCAGAACCAAATCCATACTTTTCGGACAAGACCCATATCCGCGCCGTGAGAGCGCAATCGGTTATGCTTTTATAGACGGCGCAGTGAAAACGCTCTTTTGCGATAAAGGTTTATCGCGCGAAGTAAACCGCGCTACGAGTTTGAGAAATTTTATAAAAATGCTGCTTCTCTCATCAAAACGCCTTGACGAGCCGACACAAGAAAATATCGCGCGGCTTGATAAAAAAGAGTTAATAAATTCAATATATGAATGGAGAGATAATTTTGAAAAAGAGGGTATTTTACTGCTAAACAGCGCGCTTGTTTTCACAAAAAAAGATGATGTCAAAAAGCACGCCAAAGCGTTTAAGCCTTTCATGAGCGCGCTTTTGGGCGAATTGGCGCATGAAAATATAGAACTTATACTGCTTGGCTCAATCAGCAAAGAGATAGAAGCTCTTTTGCCGCCGTTGCACAATTTTCGCCTTTTTCACGCCGCTCACCCATACAACATAGAGTTTATAACCGACAAAAAAGTGCTTGAGAGATTTGGCAGAACGGGGCTTTTAAAACGGTGCATTTAGTTGAAAGTTTTTTGAGTATTCAAGGCGAGGGAAAATACGCGGGCCATCCGTCGCTTTTTGTGCGTTTTGGCGGCTGCAACCTTACATGTAAAGATTTTGGGTGCGAGTTTATCTCACCGCTTGACGGCTCAAAACTTGTTGGATGTGATTCGCTTTATGCCGTTAGCGGACATTTTAAAAACGAGTGGGAGAGATTTGAAAACGCGCATGAACTTTTTGCACAAGTTATCTCGCATGTAAAAAATATAGATTATCTGCCTCATCTTGTAATCACAGGCGGCGAGCCTTTGATACACTATAAAAATAGCGTGTTTTACGGCTTTTTGGAGTTGGCGCTAAGTTATGGATTTGATGTTTTTTTTGAGACAAATGCGAGTGTGGAGATTGATTTTGACAGATTTGACTTGTATAAAAAAATTGGATTTTGCATGAGCGTGAAACTTTCAAACAGCGGCGAACCTTACGAAAAGCGCGTCAATAAAAAAGCTATACAAAATATCGCCGCACACTCAAAAGAGGCGTTTTTCAAATTTGTTCTGGACAAGCAAACGCTAAAAACAAATGTGAAAAAAGAGATAGAAGATATTATTTTGGGGTGTAATATACCGATTTTTTGCATGCCGCTTGGCAAAAAAAGAGCAGAAATAAGTAAAAATGCTTCGGCAGTTGCTCTATTTTGTGTTAAAAACGGTTACAATTACAGTGATAGAATTCACATCAATTTATGGGGAGACAGGAAAGGAGTTTAAGATGATTATCCGCAAAGTATTTCGGTTTGAAAATACACATATCGTACGCAATTGCGCTACAAAACGTTGCCGTACAAGCATTCATGGACACTCTTACAAGGCTGAAGCGCTTTTTGAGTCAAAAAGTCTCGACAATGCACAGATGGTGTATGATTTTGGCTTGATGAAAGGTAGTATGCAGGATTTGATTGAGTCGTTTGACCACTGCGTCAGTTTGTGGAATAAAGACGACAACGGCTATATCGCGGCTATGAAGAAGTATTCGCAAAGATGGGTGGAACTTCCCGTAAGTCCGACTGCCGAGCAGTTTGCGAGAGTTATATTTTTGATGATTGATTTGTTGCTGACAAATACGATTTTCACAAACGGCGAGGGAAAAATAGTCATTGATTCCGTTATCATACATGAAACAGACAGAGGTTATGCCAAAGCCGACGCAAACGATACTTACAGTGAAGCTATGGGCATCATCAATCCGAACAATATCATCTTTTCAGACAGCATTAGAGAGGATTGGAGAGATGCTGACTTGTGGAATAAAATTCTAAGAGGCGAACAGATTATAAATCCGAAAATCGTTTAAAAGAGGACTAACATGAGAAATATACTTATAGCAATTGGTGTTTTACTGCTTGTCGGATGCGGCGAAAAAGAGAATACAAACAAACTTCAAGAGATAAACAAAAGCGTTCAAAGCGCTATATCAAACGTGCAAAAGGAAACTTCGGATGCAATAGAAAAGGTGGATGAAGCGGTTAAAAAAATTGAAGACGTCAAGGACGATATAGCCCAAAAAGGCGCGCAGACAAAACAAGGCGCGCAAGAGATACTGCAAAAAGCGGCAAATGCGAGCGAAACTGTTTTGCAAAAAGCCAATGAAACACTTTCAAATATCAGCAAAAAGGCAGATGAAGTTATAAATGAGGGCGCAAATACCATTGAAGGCGTCAAACAAAAAGCCGACGATGTAATCAAAGCCGCGTCCGCTCCATTGGCTGACGCGGACAAAGGCAAAAAACTTTTTGTTACATGCATTCCATGCCACGGCACAAAAGCTGAAAAATCAGCCGTCAATCAAAGTCAAATCATCAACAAATGGAGCAAAGAGCAAATCCTAAAAGCGCTCAAAGGCTATAAGGACGGTACATACGGCGGCAAATTTAAAGCCACGATGATACCTACCGTGAAAAAATTGAGCGATGATGACATGGAGCAGTTGAGTACGTATATCGTAAATCTTGGAAAATAGATGAATGAAACGATAGAACTTGTAAACGCTGTTTTATCCTTTAGCGTTATCGCACTTGCTATCGTTGCACTCGGCGGACTTGTATCTTTTTCCTTTGCGCATGAACGTGATGTTTTGCGAAAACGTTTTCGCGCTGTGATACCAATATATTATATGTTTTTGGCGATTATGCTTTTGTGTGTGTTATTGCTGCTTTCGTTTGAACATTTCCAATTTGACAATATTTATATCATTTTTATTGTATGGATATATTTTTTGATTACCTCCATTATGGCTTACAGGCTCGGCAAAAGACAAAGCGATAAATTTAAAAATTTTACGATGAAAAAATATCTGGGCGACATAATCATCTGCACTCTAATCTACTATGTGCGGTCAGGTTTTTGATGCAGTTTTTATATCATAAAAAAGCTGGCGAAGAGAAGATTGTCATAGAGGGCGAGAGTTTTACGCATCTATTTAAATCGCGCAGAAGCGATACGAAAAAAGTGCTGAAAGTGCGCAATTTACGCGATGATTTCTTGTATCTTTACAAAGCAGCGGCGATAAACAGACGCGAAGCCGAATGCGTTTTGTTGGAAAAATATATCACAAAAAGCGCGGCGCGAAAACCTCTTTGGATAGCATGGAGCGTGGTAGAACCGAAAGTTATAGAAAAAACACTGCCGTTTTTGAATGAAGTCGGGGTTGAAAAAATCATATTTGTATATACAAAATTTTCACAGCGCTCTTTTAAGATTGACGCCGCACGGCTTGAGAGGATAATCATAAACTCATGCGAACAGTGCGGGAGAGCCGACCTGATGCAGTTTGAGACGGTAAATTCACTCAAAGAGTTTATGCAAGGATATGAAAATTTCGCGGTTTTGGATTTTTCTCCAAAACGCACTGAAGAGATAAAAAATCCTCCGCACATTTGGCTTGTCGGCTGTGAAGGCGGTTTTAGCGAAGATGAGCGGGAAATGTTCAAAAATTATCCCGTCGCGGGCTTTGAGAGCGAAAATATTTTGAAAAGCGAGAGCGCGCTCATGGCTCTTTGCGCAAAAATCCTTCTGTAAATATTGAATTATCATAAACTTTTTGCTATAATCATTCCCTTTTTATGCAAAGAGTTAAAATAAAGGAAAATTTAATGAAAAAAGAGATTCACCCACAATATGTAGAGTGTACGGTTACATGCGCATGCGGCAATACTTTCACGACGATGTCAAACAAAAAAGAGATGAAAATAGATATTTGCAGCGCCTGCCACCCATTTTTTACGGGCAGCGAAAAGATTGTAGATTCTGCGGGACGCGTTGAGAAGTTCAAGAAAAAATACAATATGAAATAATGCTCTATTTCATTCCTACGCCGATAGGAAATCTTGAAGATATAACCATAAGGAGTCTAAGGCTCCTTCTATCCGTTCCGCTTATTTTTTGCGAAGACACAAGAGTTTCAAAAAAACTTGTAAATCTCCTGAAAGAACGTTTTGACAAATCTGCCAATATAAAACAGAAGTTTGTACCACTCCATTCGCACAATGAACATGAGGTGGTGCAAAACCTGAAAGCCGAAGATTTTTTGACATTGGACGCGGCGTACATCAGTGATGCTGGAACGCCATGTATCAGCGACCCTGGCGTTTTGCTGGTGCAGTTTGCGCAAAAAAACGGTATCCCCTACGAAGTTTTGCCCGGAGCAAACGCGCTTTTGCCATCTTTAGCCGCGAGCGGATTTGAAGGAACTGGTTTTTACTTTCATGGATTTTTGCCGCACAAAAAAGAGGCGAGAATGCGTGAACTTAGAGAAATTTTATCGCTGGAGTGCAACAGCGTGCTTTACGAATCAACACACAGGATTTTACAACTCTCACGTGAGATTGCCGCCCTTTGCGCGCAAAGAGTTGTCTATTGCACAAAAGAGCTTACAAAAATGTATGAAACTCATTATAAACTGAACGCTTCGGAATTGGCAAAAACATTAGAAAATGCAAACTTAAACGGCGAATGGACGCTTGTGATAAAAGGCGCTGAAAAGCAAAAAGGCGAATATCTGTGCGAAGAGGATATCCTGCCGCTTCCTTTGCCGCCAAAGCAAAAAGCCAAACTTTTGGCAAAAATAACAGGCAAAAACATCAAAGAATGGTACGATGCATTAAACAAATGAGGCTTTAACTTTTTTACTGATTTTGTGTAATATTGCATTGCTTGCACGATATTGTAAAAATAAGGTTTTAACTCCTTGAAATAAGATTTCCAAAAAGAGACAAGATATTATGTAAATGAGATTTTAACCCGATTATTCCGTTTTTATGTGATTTGTATTATGCATGATATTGTATAAATGAGATTTTAACTTCGACGCTTGTGTTGGTTTAGAGTTTATAGTTTCCTCTTAAAACCTTTATCAGTAATGCCTCCAATGGCAACGAACGGCAAGATATTTTGATGGTTTCTATCAGTAAAGCTGTGTTCAAAAAAGCTACAAACAAAGCTGGTTATTGTTTCCTCTTAAAGCTTTTATCAGAGAAAAACTTGGACGGCTACAAAGAAACAATAAAATTATTGTTTTCTCTTAAAACTTTTATCAGTCCTGCTCTACTTTTGTAAGCTGCGCAAGTTCATTTTACGGTTTTTCTCCTAAAGCCTTTATCAGTGTTCAATTCAGACGCAGAGCTTGAAAATTTAGCCGTTATTATTTCCTCTTAAAGCTTTTATTAGTTTTACCAATTGTCTGTTTGTCCTGCTCATCATGAAAACAAGCGAATATTTGTCATTCTTGCAAAAACATGTATCCTCTTCTATCATTCCTACAGTCAAATAACAGGCGAGCATTTAGCACTCAACTCCGTTAGCATTAATTCTTAATCATTCCAATACAAAAGATAAAAGTATCATATTTTTCGTCATACCTGCACTCCTCTGTCATGTCCGCACTCCTCCGTCATTCCCGTGAAAACGGGAATCCAAAAAAGGTTACAATCAAATAAAAGCATTCATAAGAGAGATTAAGATTTTGAAATTTATTTTTTATTTTTTACATGTTATGAAATATATATCCCCGCTTTCTCTCACGATATACGTTCGCTTGTCATTCGATCGCATAAATGACAGAAAAGAAAGTCATTTCTATGGAAACGATATAATGTTAGCCATCATTGTGAGAAATATATAAACTCAAAAGCGAAAAATAAAACAACAATAACAGTATAAAGATACAAAATGTTTTTACTTTAATGTAAAATTAATAATAACTATGGTATTTTTTAAAATTGAAAATTATTGGGAGATAAAGTTTCAGGTGATTAGACCCCTCAGTTTAATCTTTAAATTTGTTTTACAAATCAAAAGGATTTAACATGAAACAGTTGAAAAAAGTTATGAGTTGGTGGTTTACCGCCATAGTTGCAATGATGTTTGCTGTGAGCGGAGCTTTTGGAACACAGCCTCGTATAGGACCTGAAGCATATATTTTAACTTCAGACATAAAACCTGTAAAGATAGGAGAGAAAGCTTTTATACCAGTACGGATAGAGTACTCTCCAAAGTGGAAATCGGCAAAAATCAGTTTAGAAGTTAGAGGCGGTGATTTAAATCTTATAAAGATAGAAAAGTTAGAGCTTGACTCAACTATTCAAGCTCCCTATATAGCCTATATACCAATAACTGTTACGGGAGAGGGGAGATTTGATTTTAAAATTCATGTGAGCATTGAATCTCCTGACGGAGAGAAGTTTAGAAACGGCGAAAGTAACTGGAGTGTCTTCATAGGATATCTTGGTATCTTTTCGTTTGAAGGCAAAGTCTTTTTTGGTGGAAGTAGCGGTTCAGCTATGGAGGCAGCCGTAGTTGAAAATCTTAAAAAGACTAACTCTGAGTTTTTCAAGCTCTTAAGCAAAAAAGAGAAGATAAACAGCGGGGTGTTAAGACAAACTTTTTCCGAAGAGGAAGAGAATAAATTAAAGGAGCTAATAGATAAGGCCGATAGAGATTTGCGTGAAAGATACTACAAACGCTATCCTATCATAGAGCCATCTCCAACTTCAAGACTTTTCAGAGAAGCTCCTTTAAGCAAACCTCAAACAGGAGAGGTCGTTAATCTTGAAGTTAATTGGTCAACAGATGCCGCCTATACCTCTTTTTTGCCTTTAGATGGAGCAGAGATAACGGTATATGCCAATGAGAATAATGGTACTACTACTCAAATATCAAAAGGTATTCTTAGTAATGGCAAGTACAGCTTTACATCTCCACGAGACAATTTAAGTTTTACCGCTAACATAACAGCAAGATATGGCAGTGATTTTGAGGTTCATAACGGTAAAAATGGTATAGATAACGGGATTATAGAGATAGGGTTTAAAGATGTTACGAATTTTAATATAGCAGAGGTTAATAATAGTTCACCTCTACTTGAAATAGAACCTTACGAAGCCAACGCTTGGTCTGTATTTCAAGCTTTTGTAGAACTTCACAGATTGGCTCAAAGCGAACTTGGCGTAAGCAAAAACTCAGGTTATAATGTTTATATTGAAAGTCAAACAGGAAGTTTTTATGATAATCCTGATATTTATATTGGCAGTGCAAACTATTTTGATTGGGACGTTATGGCTCATGAATTTGGTCATGCCATAGCGGAGGAAACAAGCTCTACACTTGGAAATATAGGCGGACTTCACTATCTTTTCGGAAATCAATATGATACTAATAATGGCGCTCAAACAAATGTTTATCAAACGTATGGAAACAAACAGAATTCTTTAGACCTTGCTTTTAATGAAGGCTATGCCACTTGGCTTGGTATATCTCTTTTGGAAAACTCTAAATATAATAATACAATGCCTAATGTCGGAGATGGAAAGTATCTAAGTTATAATCTTGAACCAAATACCCTATCATCTTTTTACGGCGAAGATGCTGAATTTGCCATCTCCAATCTCCTATGGGACATAACGGACAGCTCAAATGAGGCTAACAACCAAGCAAAATGCAGTACAGACTGCAAAGATTCTCTTACTATACCATTGTTAAACGTATTTAACAAAGCTTTGCAAGGCAAAAACATCGCGAGTATCTCTGATTTTTATAAGCATTTATATCGTGGACAGGTTGGAAGCGAACCTTCAAATGTTTTTAACAGTCTGGGCAGCGTAAGTGCCGATAATGTTACAAAAACTCATCAACTCGGAGCTATATTTGCAGAGTTTGGCATAGCTCCGAGTATTAATGAAAGCAGTATAGGCGAAAAAGCATTTTTTGGTATATATAAGCAGAATTTCACTCCTCCGACTTTAGTATGGAAACATTTTCAAACAGGAAATGCCGCTCTTTATCTTGACAATTTTGAAATACTCTTTTTCAATAAAGATAAAACGGCGCTGCTTTATAAGATTACAGTACCAAATACTCTTACGCCAAATATAAACAAAGAGTATAGATATACGTTAAGCCAAAGCGATGTGGACGGGCTGAGAAATGTTTTGAAGATAACGTACACATTAGGGATTAATGTGATAATCAAAGGCACGGCAAGCGGAAATAACGCTCAATATGGTGCGGTACAAACGGGTCCATACTATAGTAATCTCGCTTCATTTAATATAGACGGCAGTAGATTGTCTGTTATAGCCGTTGACAGTTCAGGAAGTAATACCGCAACAGACCCTTCCAATCTGCGCATATATGCCGCTCATAAAATGCTCAAGAATATAGCGGACGCAAACAAAAAATTGCTTGAAAATGCAACAAATACAGATATAAAACCGACATTGACAGCTGCTATAGATTTTGACAGTTCCGTGAGAGTTCTTGCTTCGTTTACGGAACCGCAAGAGCTTTATGATAGAAAGATTTTTAATGCTATAGATTCAAGCGGAGGTACTGATATAGCAGAAGCGATAATCTACTCTACCGATTTGATTGCAGGATATGGCAGCAACGTATTTGACCTGCTTTACAATAGAAATAATTTATATGTGTTAACTGATATGCAAGACGATTGGCCGTCTGTCATGGCTGCAATAGTGCGTGCGTATTCTATGGGTGTTTACGTTAATGTGGGGCATTTAGCTCCTATGGCTGTAAACGCTAAAACTATGTCCGCACTATCCTCCTCAGGCAATATCAACGGAGACCCTGTTGCTTCTCAAAGCAGAGGCCCCGTACTTATGAGTGCAAGAACATCATTTGATGATATTATAGAACTTCTTATTGAA
>JAISNG010000187.1 GCA_031276365.1 Campylobacteraceae bacterium
GCCGCCTTTTTGTCATTCCCGCATTCCCTCACGATATGCGCTTCGCTTATCGTTCGGTCGCGGGAATGATGGAAGGAGGATATATATATGTTTTGTTTAGCTGTGGGAATGGCGGAGAAGAATGGATTGTTGTGCAGCAAAAGCGACATTAAAGCTTAAAAAATTTGCTTTAAGTTAAAGTTTTTTCACTTTATGGCGCAACTTTAATAACTTTACAGAGCTTTTTTGATACAATAATCTCTTTCAATTTTTTAACTAAAAGGCATTTTATGAGAAAATACAATGTTGCCGTTGTCGGCGCTACAGGCGCTGTAGGAGAGGAGCTTTTCAGGATACTGGAAGAGCAGGATTTTCCAATCAAAAACATATTGCCGCTGGCAAGTGAAAAGAGCGAAGGGAAAGAGATAGAATTTCGCGGCAAGAGCGTAAAAGTTGTCAAATTAACAGAAGATGTTTTTGAAAAATATGAGGTAGAGATAGCATTTTTTAGTGCGGGCGGAAGCATTTCGGCACATTTTGCACCATTTGCGGCGGAGGCTGGGGCGGTTGTCATAGACAATACAAGCCATTTTAGAATGGACGCTGATATCCCATTGGTAGTTCCCGAGTGCAATCCCGCAGATATATTGCAGTGGAAAAACAGAGGCATCATAGCAAATCCGAATTGTTCAACTATCCAAATGGTTCATGCTCTAAAGCCGCTTGACGATGTTTTCGGCATCAAAAGAGTTGATGTAAGCACTTATCAGGCAGTAAGCGGCGCGGGCAAAAGCGGCATGGAGGAGCTTGTGCATCAAATGCAGGAGTTTTTTGCTTTCAGGCTCGGCGAAGTAACTCCACAGAAATTTCCTCACCAAATCGCCCTTAATCTCATACCTCACATAGATGTATTTTTGGAAAATGACTACACAAAAGAGGAGATGAAAATGGTCAAAGAGACTCAAAAAATCCTCCACAAAGATGTAGAAGTAAGCGCTACATGCGTTAGAGTTCCCGTGTTAAGAAGCCATTCGGAAGCTATCACGATACATTTTGAAAAAGATGTTGATGCGGCAAAAGCGCGCGATATATTAAGAAATGCTCCAAACATTGTCATTGCGGACGAGCCTGAAAACAAAAAATATCCTATGCCGCTTATCGCGACTGATACGGATTTTACATATATCGGACGCATAAGACGCGATATATATCAGAGCAATATACTTCATCTTTGGTGCGTTGCAGACCAGATAAGAGTCGGAGCGGCGACAAATGCTGTGAGAATAGCGCAGAAATGGATAGAGTTGGAAGGGCAGAATTGATGCATTTCGGGACGTTTCTCTGGTCAAGCAGGTTAGTAACATTTTTGGCGGTAATCTTCAGCCTCATCGGCGGCGTGATACTTTTTATTGTAGCAAGCTATGACATAGTTGATGTTGCCGTTATGGTATTTAAATTCTTTTTCAAAAATTACCATCCCGAAGACTTTCATGCAGATGTTGTGGGGGGAATCATCGGGGCGATAGATTTGTATCTCATGGCTATAGTTATGCTGATATTCAGCTTCGGTATTTATGAACTTTTCATAGGCGCTATCAAAGAGGCGGACGAGAGCAAAACCTCAAAGATTTTGGAGATTCACTCGCTTGACCAGCTGAAAGACAAGGTAGCAAAAGTCATAGTCATGGTTTTGATAGTAAATTTTTTTCAGAGGATAATGCACCTTGACTTTACCACAGGCACGGATATGTTATATTTCGCCATATCTATTTTGGCTCTTTGTGTAGGACTTTACTTTTTAGGAAAAGGAGCCCACTGACGTGGTTTTTGTTGATGCATGTTTTGGCAAAAAGACGCCTTATACTCCGATTTGGATGATGAGGCAGGCAGGGCGGTATTTGAGCGAATACATGAAAGTACGCCAAAAAGCGGGGAGTTTTTTGGCGCTTTGTAAATTGCCTGAACTTGCCGCCGAAGTAACAATCCAGCCTGTAGAGATTTTAGGCGTGGACGCTGCGATACTTTTCAGCGATATTTTGGTAGTGCCGCTTGAAATGGGCATGGAGCTTGAGTTTGTCAAAGGCGAGGGTCCGTATTTCCCAAAACCGATTGCGTGTGAAGATGACTTAGCTACGCTTGACATAAAAAGAGCGTATGAAAACTTAAAATATGTATATGAGAGCATAAAGATTATCCGTTCCAAACTTCAGCCCGAAACAGCTCTAATAGGTTTTTGCGGCGCTCCATGGACGCTTGTTACATACATGATAGAGGGTAGCGGGACCAAAACGTACGCCAAAGTAAAAAAACTTCTCTATTCAAATCCTGCCTTTTTGCATAAAATCCTTGCCAAAGTTACGGAAGTTTTGAAGCTCTATATGGAAGAGCAGATAAAAAGCGGCGTAAATGCCGTGCAGATATTTGATTCATGGGCGGGTGCGCTTGAGAAAAGCGCATTTTTTGAGTTTAGCTGGAGATACATCAAAGAGCTTTGCAGCCATCTAAAAGCCAAATATCCACATATACCGATTATCGTTTTTCCAAAAGGCGTGAGCGGTTATCTTGATGAAATCAACGGCGATTTTGACGTATTTGGCGTGGATTGGTCAACGCCCATAGAGTCAGCCAAAGAGAAGATTGGGAGTAGATACGTTTTGCAGGGAAATATGGAGCCTTCAAGACTTTACAACAAAAAAGCCATAGACGCGGGCGTTGAGCATATAGTAAACATTATGCAAAACAATCGGCACATTTTCAATCTCGGTCATGGCATCCTGCCCGATGTTTCGGTAGAAAATGCGAAATATTTTATAAATTTGGTTCATGAGAAAACCAAAATTTAATGCCAAATTTCATATTCGGACCTGTGCGCTCCCGTCGATTTGGACTATCTTTAGGAGTTGATTTAAGTCCTGACAAAAAGCAGTGCAATTTTGACTGTCTGTATTGCGAATTAAAAGGCGCAAAAACTACTGATAACATACAAAATCCGCCCGCAGTTTACGAGATTATAGATGCGCTTAAAGCCTCGCTTGCAAAGTTTCCAAACATTGATGTCATAACCATCACGGCGAACGGCGAACCTACTTTGTATCCGCACCTAAAAGAGCTGGTATATGAGATAAACAGGTTAAAAAACGGCAAAAAACTCCTCATACTCTCAAACGCAGCTTGTATATATGACAAAAAAGTCCAAAACGCGCTTTTGGATATTGACATAGTCAAACTTTCGCTTGATTCCGTAACTCCAAAAATCTTTAAAAAGCTCAACCGCCCGCACAAAAGCGTCTATTTGGAGCAGATAATGGAAGGGCTGAAAGAGTTTGCGCAAATCTTCAAAAACGAATTGGTGTTTGAGATATTGGTGGTGGAAAATTTCAATGACACAAGAGACGAATTTATAGCTCTTAACCAAATCATAAGCGAGATTTCGCCCTCACGCGTTGATATAAGTACGATAGATAGACCGAGCGCTTACAGAGTTAATGCGGTAAGTTTTGAGACGCTTGAGATTTTATCGCGTGAGATAAGGGGCGTTCCTGTGATGATAGCAAAGAGGGAAGAGTTTGCAAGGAGCGTTTTGAGTTTGAGTGAAAATGAGATAATACAACTTTTAAAAATGCGCCCGCAAAGTGAAGATGACATCAAAAATATGCTTGATGAAAAGAGCAAAAAATTGCTGCAAAATCTGCTAAAAGTTGGGAAAATAGAACTGATAAACGCCGCAGGCATTAATTTTTACAAATTATTATAGCGGCTGCCCATTGCCGCCTCATGCATTTATTAATTTTATAAATATCGCTGTATGAAGCGGCTGTTTTTGCCTTGAGTATTTTGATTTTTTTGTTCTCATGTAAAGATTAAAATATTTAAATATCATTTTTTACAAACCGTGCGGCGTCAAAAACAGCATTGTTCATACAAAGACAATATCACGCACAGCAGGCGTTATATTCTTTGCGCAGTGTAAAACTTTTACCATAAATGTTTAAAACGGCGGGCGTTTTGGAGCGTATATTTGCGCGGGTTAAAGCCTGTTTTGCCCGCACAGCGCAGTTTTTTCTAAAAATCATAATTTTAACGGTTTTTGCTCTTGACATTCAAGACATTTTTGCTTATAATTTCGTCTCTTTATTTTGTTCCGGATTAGCTCAGCGGTAGAGTAGGTGACTGTTAATCACTTGGTCGCTGGTTCGAATCCAGCATCCGGAGCCATTTCGTAACACTCCCAAAATAAAATCACATTTTCAGATATTTTTTTCAGCTGTATATATTTTTATATAAATGCTTCGAAATGCCGTATAATTCGCACATTGCTTGTATTTTGGATTGCGGATTTTTCTATTTTTCATTAATTTTTATTGTTATTTAAGATTCACATTAT
>JAISNG010000065.1 GCA_031276365.1 Campylobacteraceae bacterium
TGAAATTATTGAAAATACGGCTGTCGGAGTATGCATCAAAAAAAAAATTTTAAAATTTTCTAAAAACAATATTAAAATAACCTAAAAAAATGCTATAATTTGGCTTAATTTTTTTTAGAAGGAATAAATACCCATGCGCATACTAATTGTTGAAGATGAAGTAACGCTAAATAAGACTATTTCCGAAGGTCTTCAAGAGTTTGGCTATCAAACAGATACGTCTGAAAATTTTAAGGACGCCGAATATTATGTCGGCATTAGAAATTATGATTTGGTTTTGGTTGATTGGATGCTTCCAGACGGAGACGGCATTGATTTGATAAGTACTGTCAAGCAAAAGATGTCAAAAACGGCGGTTATTATCCTCTCTGCCAAAGATGACAAGGACAGCGAAGTAAAAGCTCTTAAAGCTGGTGCGGACGATTACATCAAAAAACCGTTTGATTTTGATGTTTTGGTCGCGAGGATTGAGGCGAGATTAAGATTTGGCGGCACAAATGTCATTAAAATAGACGATTTAATCATAGACCCCGACGAAGAGAAGATAATCTACAAAGGCATAGATATCGAACTTAAAGGCAAACCGTTTGAAGTTTTGACACATCTTGCGCGCCATTCAGACCAAATCGTATCCAAAGAGCAGCTTCTTGACGCTATCTGGGAAGAGCCTGAACTTGTAACGCCCAATGTGATAGAAGTGGCAATCAACCAAATCCGTCAAAAAATGGACAAACCGCTCAACATCTCTACCATTGAGACTGTGAGAAGACGCGGCTATAGATTTTGTTTTCCGAAAAAGCCGTAAACTTGTTTTAAATCAGCGCACGAAAATGGCGCTGATTTAACTTTTCTTGTATTGATACAAATAAACAAATCTTCATATTTTAATGATAAATTCATAAAAAACACAACAAGTAGTTGTTTTTAAATCTTATTAAAGTCTTTTTAGTGTATAAAACAACTTTATTTCTACCAGAGAGGCAAATATGTCATTAATGATAAACGAAGACTGTATCGCCTGCGATGCCTGCAGAGAAGAGTGTCCAAACGGCGCCATAGAGGAGTCAGACCCGATTTATGTGATAGACCCCGATATCTGTACGGAGTGCGTAGGATATTATGACGAACCCTCATGTATTGCCGTGTGTCCCGTTGATGCAATAGTTTCAGACCCTGACAATATAGAGAGCATGGAAGAGTTGAAATTTAAGTTTGAACAGCTTCAAGACGGAGAATAATGGCTAAACGCACCGCTGTAATAGACATAGGCTCAAATTCGGCAAGAATGGCGATTTTTGAAAAAGAGTCGCGTTTTGCGTTTTCACTTGTCAAAGAGATAAAAAGTCAAGTGCGAATCGGCGAAGGAGCTTATGAAAACGGCGGAAATCTCCAGCCTTTTGCTCTCTCAAGAGCGCTAACGGCACTTGGCGAATTTTACAAAATCGCCCAAAATATGCAGTGCCGCAAACTCTTGTGCATAGCTACTTCAGCTCTCAGAGATGCCCCAAACTCCAATCTCTTCACAAATGAAGTCAAAAAACGCTTCGGTTTTGACGTCAAAATCATAGGCGGCGAAAAAGAGGCGTATTACGGCGCCGTTGCTGTAAATAATATGCTGCCAAGATATACAGATGCAACTACGATTGATATAGGAGGCGGCTCTACAGAATTAGCCAAAATCAAAAACGGCGCGATTGTCAAAACTATCTCATTAAATATCGGTACTGTGCGGTTAAAAGAGCTGTTTTTTGACAAAAAAAGTTCATTTGAAAAAATAAGCGGCTTTATCAAAAAAGAGATAAAAACCGTAGGCGAAGAGTTTGAGTGCGAAAATATAATCGGCATTGGCGGTACTATCAGGGCTATCGGTAAAATGTTCATAACAAAAACCAGCCACCCGCTATCAACCGTACATGGTTTTGAATACAGCTCAAAATGGGCGCTGAAATATATCCATGAAATCGCCGCATCAAGCGTTTTAAACCTGAAAAATCTCGGCGTCAAAAAAGACAGATACGACACAATACGCGAAGGGTGCGTCATATTTGAAATGCTCATCAAAAAACTCGGAGCGAAAAAAATCATCACAAGCGGCGTTGGCATCAGAGAAGGCGTATATCTAAGCGACATACTGCGCTCATGCGGCGCGAAATTTCCGCACAATTTTGACCTAAGCCTTGAGCGGTTGAAAGAGAAATTCGGCGTCAATAAAAAAGGGTGCGGGTTTTTTGTCAAACACATAGAACAGCTTTTTTTTGAATTAAAGCCGCTGCATGAACTTGATGAGAGTTTTTTGCGCCCGCTCATATCAGCAGCAAAACTTGAAAGTATCGGTAAAAATCTGAATTTTTATCAAGAACATCTGCACAGCGCGTATTTTGTTCTAAACAGCCTCAATTACGGCTTCACACATCAAGAAAAAGCGTTAATCTCCACGATAATCAGATTTTACGACAAAAAAGTAATGCCAAACGATATACTTTTGTATGAAAAGATTTTGCCGCCGATTGCGCAGTTAAATTGGCTCGTATTTATTTTTTCTCTTGTAAAAATTTTGCTTGAAAACGGCGCGGCAAAGCCTTTGACATTCTCTTTTAAAAGCGGCTCTTTATACATAAACAGCAGCGAATCTCTCTATCTTGCAAAAGAGAGCGTAAAAAAAATATTTAAACCCAAAGCATTTTCTATCGTTATCCATGAGCGCGCTTTGCTGTCCTAATCAACAGAGAGCTCTTATCACAGTGCAAGAAAGATAAACAAACAGCAGAAAAGATATGTGATATTGAAATGGAGGATTTTTTTATACTGCACATAAACGGCGGCGATAATGATATATGCAAAAACTGTCGGATAGTAAAACATTGCCTCTAAAAACAATATTGTCTAACGATAATCTCCATATCCTTTCAATCAAAGCAAAAATGAAAAATACAAATAGAGGCATAAAGTATAGAAGGAATAAGCAAAAGAGCTGTTAAATTTCTATAAAATATGACTCTTTTGTCTATCGTCCCCTGCGTCAATTGAGCTTTTTTCTTCAGTCATTCGGCTATTTTTTCCAATAACTCCCATGAAGGCACAAAAAATAGCGTTCCGGTTACAGGCTTGCTAAAATCTAAAAGTCTATCGTAATTCCCTTCGCTCCCGCCTTTAAACATATTTTCAAGCATTTTTTTTGTCGTGGAAAAAGTACCTGCGTATCCTATAAAATAGGTGCCGAATTCACCTTTTGAAGGGTTGGCAAACGGCATATTGGCGCGTATGATTTTGAGTTCGTTACCGTTCTCATCAGTTATATTTGTAACGGCATTGTGCGCATTGGCTGGTTTTACGTCGTCGCCAAGCTCTTCGTCCGTATAGCGACGGCGTCCGATGACTTTCTCCTGCTCCTCAAGCGGAAGTTCATTCCACGCTTTCATGTCATGCAGATATTTTTGCACAAATGCATAAGAGCCGCCATTGAAATACTCATCTTCATCTCCTATAACGCCAAAACTTACCGCGTCGTCATTTTCAGGATTTTCCGTACCGTCCACAAAACCTATAATGGTTCTGCCGTCAAAATAACGAAAACCATGCACTTCGTCTATGTGATAAACCGCGCCTTCAAGCTTTGAACTTATGATGGCAGAAAGCTCGTAAGCTACGTCCATATTTTGTGCTCTTACATGAAAGAACAAATCGCCTTTTGTAGAGGGTGCCGTATGTTTTGCGCCTTTTATCCCCTTGAATATTTCAAGCTCTTTTGGTCGCGGCTCTTGCGGAAACAATCTGTCCCACGCTTCAGCCCCAAAACCAAAAACCGCGCTCGGATAACTTTCGGGGTATCTCTTTCTCATGCTTCGCACTATCGCGGCAAATTCACCGCACAACTCCTTTACGGTATCGTTTGCACTTTTATCACTATTCAGACCATACACCATAAAAATCGCGCTTGACCCGGGTGACCTTGTAACGTCCTGCGGATTTGCATCCATGTTTTTCCTTTTTGTTTTAAATTTTAGAGAATATCATATAACAATTATGTGAAAATTAATATTAATGGATAAAATCAAAATATCATACTCTGCTTTTTTCTATTAATTTTAAAAATAAATTCTCTTGAAAAAACAAATTCGGTTCTCATTTAATCATAACAATTTTATTTCATTTTTATACAAAAACAGATATTATTGACGACTTTTATTTTAGGATATCGCATGTATGAATTATTGGCAGAACATATCAATTTAGGAACATTTTTATTTATTGCAAAATATCTGTTTTTGTTTTTGACGTTAAGTATTATAGTACTGATTTTATGCAAAAAATTTAAAC
>JAISNG010000092.1 GCA_031276365.1 Campylobacteraceae bacterium
ATACCGCCTTTGCCAATCTCATGCAAAGTATCTCTCATGTATTCCATCTCATCGGGCAAAAACAGAAAATCGCCCTTAAACGCAATAAGATACATTTTAGCCTTTATAAAACCAAAAGACTCTTTCAAAGAGTCGTAATTACGTGCAGCGTCAAATATATTCATCGCCTTGATAATATAAAGATAACTTAAAGGGTCAAAGCGTTTTGAAAAATTGTATCCGTTATACTCCAAATATTTTTCAGCTTGAAAACGCCCGAAAAGTTCGTACAAACCGTCCGTATCAACGTAATTTCTATCAAATTTTCGGCGCATGGAGTATGGGGAGAGAAAACTTATATGTCCCGCCATTCTGCCCAAAGCAAGCCCAAAAAGTCCGTCTTCCCTAAAAGCGTCCTTTTCATATTGTCCCTTTTCAAACTGCGGGTCATTGACAATGCCGTCCATTGCTATTTTATTAAATGCAACGGCCCATGGAGAGGTTGCGTAAGTGCCTGCCAGACAGATAACGCGCTTTGCAAAATCTGGATATTCTATAGAACAGCAAAGCGACTGCATCGCCCCCAAACTTCCGCCAATAACGGCATGAGCGCTTGTGATTCCAAGTCTTGCGAAAAGATTTTGCTGAGCACGCACCATATCGCTTATCGTAATAACGGGAAAATTCAGACGGTAAGGCAAAAGCGTGGAGGGATTTACGGACATTGGTCCTGTCGTACCGTTACAGCCGCCCAAAATATTTGCGCAAATGACAAAATATTTTGCAGTATCTATAGCTTTGCCATCGCCGATTAATCCGTCCCACCAGCCGCTTTTGGTATCACCATCATAGCGTCCCGCCGCATGCTGCGAGCCTGTAAGGGCGTGAAAAACTACTATAACATTGTCTTTATCGGCATTAAGTTCGCCGTACGTTTCATATGCTACGTCATAAGATTCCAATATTCGTCCGCTCTCCAAATAGAGCGGCGAGTTAAAATGTTCAATCTTTTGAGTTATAACCACGCACAGCCTCTTATATAAAAATTTTTATATTATATCTAAAAATGCTTTGTAAAACGCCCTGTGCCGAACTTGGCTATTTTTTGTCTTTTTAAAGCCGCGAAGATAAAAATGTCTATTTTTATAAAAGTATTAAATCTTTTATGAGGCAGATGTTTTGAAAGATAAAAAGCCCGACATATGATATATCGGACTTTTAGAGCAATTTATCCTAAAAATTCTCTTTTAAAATACTCTTTTGGAGCACCGCAAAGTGGACAAGCGCCTGGAGCTTTTTTGCCTTTATGGACATGTCCGCATATTTCACAGACCCAAGACTCCTCTTCCTCATCTTCAAAAAAGCCATTTTTCTCAAGCTTTGCCTTTTGCTCAAGATACTCTCTCTCATGCTCGCTCTCTACTTTGGCGATTGCTCTGAAAAGTCTTGCAAGCGCGCTGTAACCTTCCTCTTTGGCTATTGCTTCAAACTCAGGATACATCGTAGAGTATTCGTATTTTTCGCCCTCAGCGCCGTAAATCAAGTTTTTAGCCGTAGTGTCCAGTTCAAAACCGTGAATTAATTTATTGTACTCCTTGTACTCCGCGCGTGCGTGCCACATCTCATTAAGCGCCGCTTCTTTAAAATGCGCCGCGATTTGATGTAAGCCCTCTTTTTGAGCAACTTCGGCAAATAAATCATACTTGTTTCTCGCCATTGATTCGCCAGCAAATGCTTTCATAAGATTGACCGCAGTCAAATTTTTAGTGATATTATCCATCTCTTTACCGCAGCAGTTAAGCGTCCCGCCGCCAACGTTTTGCACCTCCACCTCATTACCGCATGTATTACAGCGGTATGTCTCATATTTTCTCATAAATTCTCCTTTATAATGGATAATTATTATTACATAACTATCTTTATTCTTTGATTAAAACAGCGAAAAAGTAATGCGTTAGATAAATGGCAAAAAACAGCTGCAAAAACAGTCCTATTATCGGTATCAAAGCCAAAAGATAAAACGCAAAACAGATAAGTACAAGCTTCATTCCCATTAAATTTAAAATTTTTTTAATCTCCTTTTCATCTACAATATTTGAAATTACATCAAAAACCAAAAGTTTGTAAAAAAGATAAAAAAGTAACGCGCCAAAGATAAAACTATTTAAAATCGGCACAAAAGCGAGCGGTATGCACAAAAGCGATAAAAGCAGAAATTTTAATATTATAAACAGTGTTATGCCAAGCGTTTTTAACGTGCCTGCTGAGTGCAGTTCATGTTGGCTGTAGTACTTCGCATGAAGCGTTTTAACAACTATCGGCGTTAAAAATCCAAGCGCAAGCACACCGATAACAACGCTAAACGCCAAAACCAAAAATGTACCCAAAAGGTATATCAAAACAGTCAGAATATAATGAACAACGGCAAAACTAAGTATCTTCGCCAAAATAGGAAAATCTATCTCAAGCCCTTCCGCGCCGTCATTTGACATACTCTCCAAAACATACAAAATCTCATTAACACCCAAAAACATAAGAAATGAGAGTACGACAAGCGCGATAAGAAGCGGAGCAAAAGAGAGCGTTAAAAACTTTTTAGAGAAAAAATCATTGACGCTTTTTGAAAAAATATCCGCATAATTCATGTAGTTTTTTTGTAAATTTCTTCAAGTTTTTTGTAAATATCGTCAATATCATGCAAGCCGCTTTTCAACACTTCAAGCATGACGGTATTGTCCTCTTTGCCGTTCCATATTTTTTTGTAAGAACCGTCCTTGTAGCCGTGATTTTGGCGGAAACGGTTAAGTACGTTTTTGGCGATATAGTAGCGGTACAACAATGAAAGATTGATGCCACACTTAAGAGAGAGTGCAAAATACTCAACGACCATCGGGTCAAATGACGCGTAACCTTTGGCTGTAGCTTTGTGTATGATAACCTCTATATCGTTTATAATCTCAAATGGATTTGCCGCTTCAGTTTTGAATGGGTCTGAGCAAAACTCTTTAAAACCATGCATGTTTTCAATATACGCAACTATAGCGTCTATATCGCCGAGATTGTCATGTTTGTAATGCTCTAAAATAAGGCTCATGATAAAGTGCCATATATCCACTATCTCTACGCGGACATTTTCCCAATCTATCGGTTTTTTCAAATCTTTCCAATGTTTCCACTGAAAACTGTCTATAAGTTCCGCGCACTCCATGTAGATGCATCTGCGCCAATTTATAATGTTGTTTGTTTTTGTATATCCGTTTTCCCAGCCAATCCCGTTTGTTTCGTCATTTAATGAACGCTGGAGTTTAAACATCGCCTCAAGTCTTTCTCTGTTTGTCATTTATCTGCCTTGATTTTTAATTTTGCATTATATCAATTTTCTGTAATATCCGAAACCGCATCTTTTTTATCTCCAAAAAGGTTTATCGCTTTTTGTACAAAATCCGTATTCAGCAGTTCCTGTTTTTTATCCTTTTCTATCATTTCGTCTGCTCTTTTTTTCTCCGCCTCTGCTTTTCTTTCAGCCTCTTTTGCCTCTGCTTCGGCACGTTCTTGCTCCTCTTTCTCCTTGCCTGTGTGATTTACGGCGAGTTTTGTTTGAAGCCCAAAAATATCCCAAGTAAATTGTCTGATGATGCCGTAACCTTCCCTGATAATTTTTCTATCGCCGTTCATTGCATGCGAATTTAGATGAAGTTCGTTGTTTTTAAACTCCACAAATTCAACATTTTTTTCAAAACATTCGCCAAGCTCCATGTTTCTGTCGGTAAGTTTTTCTACAAGAGTTTTAAATTTGATTTTTCCACTCTCATCATGCTGTACATGTGAGGATTTGATATCTGCCGCAATTTGCGCTATTGGGTCTTTTTTCGGTTCTGCAAACTCCGTTTTTTCACTCTCCAAAGAGGCTATCAAATCGTCTATTTTGTCTATATTTAAAACTTCCATCATCTTGAAAAATACAAGTGCAAGTACAAAGCTGTTTTCGGGATTGAGATACAAAAGATTTTTTGCTTCGCTCAAAACTCTGAAAAACCATTCGCATCGGCGCGTTGTAAATTTCGGGTCATTTTGTTCAAAATATCTATCTTTAAGATAAGCTGTCATTTCATCAATGACAACTCCGCATTCGTAATGCTCAAGCTCTTTTAAAAACTCAAGCGCTCTTTTTCTGTCTCCTTCCATAATACATGCAAATATCTCTTTTACCTGTTCTGGGTCAAGAAGTCCCAGCATGGAAGCAGCCAAAGATGGAGTAAGACTATTTTTGGAAAAGATTATGGCTTGGTCAAGCAGTGTCAAAGTGTCGCGAAGCGAACCGTTTCCCGCACGCGCTATAATCTCCAGCGCCTCTCTTTCGTACTTTATGCCCTCAAGATTTAGTATATGTTCCAAATGTTTCACCGTATCGCCGCGCGAAATCTGCTTAAAGCGGAAATGCTGCGTACGCGAAAGTATCGTAGCGGGAAGTTTCATCGGGTCTGTTGTGGCAAGGATAAATTTTATAAACTCAGGCGGCTCTTCAAGCGTTTTAAGCAGTGCGTTAAAGGCTTCACGCGTGAGCATGTGAACTTCGTCTATGATAAATACCTTAAATCTCGCGGTTGTCGGTTTATATCTGGTTTTTTCTATCAACTCTCTTATGTCGTCTATCTTGCGTGAACTTGCAGCATCCATCTCTATAATGTCAATATGGCGGTTTTCATTTGCCATAATGCAGTTAGGACAAACTTCGCATGGGTTTTTCGTGGGACCTTCATCACATACTAAAGCTTTGGCAAATATCCTCGCCGTTGATGTTTTACCGCTTCCTCTAAGTCCCGAAAACAGATATGCATGAGAGAGGCGATTTTGTGAAAGAGCTGATGAGAGCGTAGTTACAATCGCATCTTGCCCGATTAATTTTTCAAAATTTGAAGGTCTGTATTTTAAAGCCAAAACCTGAGACACAAAAAACTCCTGATTGAGAATAAAAGAAGATTTTACTACTTATTTGATTAAAAAAACGAATGACAAAACGGCTTTAAAGCCATAAAGATGCTGTGAATTTGAGAGCTTCTACATTATCGGAAGCTAAAAGTTTGATTGTTGTTGTATTGGCATTTGACTTAAGGCAGCATTTGGTGCGCAGATACTCTACTATCGCATCTCCAGAATGAATAAGCGCGCTTTTTGGAAAATAGCCTCGAATGGCGTCTGCTATCAGCGGAAAATGTGTGCATCCAAGTATCACGGCGTTGGGATTTTGCTTGATATCTTTAAAATAATATCTCATCGCGCTTTGCAGTACATCTCCTTCAAAAAACCCTTCCTCGACAAGCGGCACAAACAATGACGGAGCCAAAGAGGCGATATTTTGATATCCATTGTTTATCAAAAGTTTCTCATACTGCCCGCTTGCTATTGTGGCTTTAGTGCCGAGTATTAGTATAGATGCGTTTTTGTCATGCAGAGCATTTATCGCAGCCAAAACGCCTGGCTCTATCACACCGAACACTTCAAAAGGGGCATTTTTGCGAAGCTCTTCAAGCGCATGAGCGCTTGCCGTATTGCACGCAACTATCAGCATCTCTATATCAAAGCTTTTCAAAAATTCAAGCGCTTCAAGCGAATATTTTATGATGGTTTTTGCATCTTTGGTGCCGTAGGGAACGCGCGCCGTGTCGCCAAAATAGACTATTTCATCAAATAGTTTATGTTCAATCAAGCTTTTTGCGACCGTAAGTCCGCCCACACCGCTGTCAAAAACGCCGACTCTCATGAAAGAGCCTTTGAATGCAGACAGGTTTTATTAAAGTGCAGATTTAGGCTCATACTTCGTTTAAGATGGCTAAAAGCTCGTCGTTATCTTTTGTCTTAAGCATTTTGGAGTATAAAAACTTCAACGCCTCTATATCCTCCATTTGACTTATCGCGCCTCTTATCGCCCAGACTTTCTGAAGCACATCGGGATTTACCAAAAGCTCCTCTTTTCTGGTGCCAGACTTGATGACATTGATAGCCGGATAGATTCGTCTGTCGGAGATATTTCTGTCAAGCACTATTTCACTGTTGCCTGTACCCTTAAACTCCTCAAATATCACCTCATCCATACGGCTTCCCGTATCAATCAATGCAGTTGCGATGATGGTGAGGCTTCCGCCGTTTTCTATATTTCTTGCTGCGCCAAAAAATCTTTTGGGTTTGTGAAGCGCATTTGCATCCACGCCGCCGCTTAGGACTTTGCCGCTTGAGGGAGTTACGGTATTGTAAGCGCGCGCCAAACGCGTAATAGAATCCAGCAATATAATCACATCTTTGCCCATCTCCACGCTTCGCTTCGCCTTTTCAATGACGAGTTCGGCTACGCGCACGTGATTTGATGCAGGCAGGTCAAATGTGGAGCTGAACACTTCGCCCTTCACACAACGCTGCATATCGGTAACCTCTTCGGGTCTTTCGTCCACAAGAAGTACGATTAGTTCGCTTTCTGGGTGATTTTGAGCGATACCGTGAGCAAGCTCTTTCATGAGTTCGGTTTTACCGCTTCTTGGAGGTGCGACTATGAGTCCTCTTTGCCCTTTGCCGATTGGGGTGAATAAGTCCAGCACACGACCTGTTAATTTTATGGAATTGTATTCAAGTTTTATCTTTTGTGTTGGAAAAAGCGGCGTGAGGTTATCAAAAAGCGGACGACTTTTTGAATCTTGCATCGGCAGATAGTTTATAGCTTCTATCTTCAAAAGCGCGTAGTATCTCTCCTGATCTTTTGGAGGACGCACTTGTCCTGTTACTATATCGCCAGTTCTTAATGCAAATTTTCTAATCTGCGTACTGCTTACATAAGCATCGTTTGCGCTATCGGATAAGTTTGAATCAGTCGCCCTCAAAAATCCGTAACCTTCGTTTGAAATCTCCAAAATGCCGGTCAAAAGGATAAATCCGCCCTTGCTTGTCTGGGATTTTAATATTTCAAACATCAAATCCTGACGCTTCAATTCGCTTGGATTTTCAACGCCTATGCTAAAAGCTATATCAAGCAGTTTATTTAGAGGCAAAACCCTCAAATCTTCTATTTTGTAGCCATCAACGGGAACGTGTGTACGGCTTTTGCCGTTGCCGTTAGAATACCTTAATTCTTTGTCAAAACTCTGCTGTGATGGTGAATTTTCGTCCATAAGTCCTCTTTGTGAAATATAACAAGAAAGCTGCCAAAAAGGCAAATGATTAATCCATGAAGTAATTCAAATTAAGACGTAATTCTATACTATTTTACGCCTGTTTGTCAAGCTAAATCATAAAAGCTGCACAAAAAACCGCCGCATAAATTGCCATAACAATCAATTTAAAAAGAAAACTCAATGGCATATCGTTTTCAAACATTTGCGTAAACATTCCAAGTGGTTTTGTCTTGATAATCCTATCAAGCAATATAAGTTTGAAAATAATATCAAGCGTTTTAAAAGTTATCAAAACAAACGCCGAAAACGAAAATTTATTAAAATATATTGCCGTAAAAATGACAGCGTAAAATGACGGATGAAGACACAAAAAGCGCACAATGCCTTTTTTATAAATCTCCAGCAAATTCATTATATAAGCATTAAAAGCGCTGCCTCTTTGCATGTAAAAAAGCTCAAACAGTTCGCAGACGATGTAAACTATGAAAATTAATTTAAAATCCATACATGCATGATAACAGTTAGAGACTTAAAGCAATAATATTTGAGAGTTTTACAGCTTTACGCTATAATGCTTGGTCAAAATTTTAAGGAAATGCCACATGAATAAATGGACTAATCTTAGCATTGAATATGCCGCTCAAAATTCATATTTGGACGACTTGTTTCAGGTTTATCCAACTATTCCTGATGGAATTAGAGAAATAAACAAAAAAATTTGGAACGACATTGAAAATGCATACAGTAAAAGAAATAATAACATTTTAATAAAAGAACTTTTAAAATTAGATTTATTTCCGATAAAAGATAGTTATACCGCATATCTAAAGCGCGACAAAACAGCAATAGAACGCAACCCGCGCACTTAAACCGTATCTGCGGACGACTTTATGAGATGGGACTTGAAAAGATTTATAAACAATGTAGCGAGCCAAAAGAGACAAATAGGCAAATTGGACCAATGTTTAAAGAGTGGCTGCAAAAAAAATCATTAGGCTTACAGCCTGTTGATTTAAGAACTTTTGCGGCAAATGATGATGATGCTATTTTAGACGGTAGCGACAAGATGATGATGGATTTTGCCAGTGAAAAATTAAACTATAAACACAATAAAGGACTTGATTTTGTAGCTCGGTTTAATGGAAAATATGTTATTGGCGAAGCAAAATTTCTGACTGACTTTGGCGGACACCAAAACGCACAATTCGCCGACGCAATCAGCACCATTGAAGCGCCTAATGTAAAAGCCGAAAAAATCGCTATTCTTGACGGTGTCCTCTATATCAAAAGCAGTAATAAAATGCATAAATCTCTTACAACAACATATAAAAATCACAATATTATGAGCGCTTTAGTACTGCGTGAATTTCTTTATCAAATCTAACCACTATGCAAAATTTACTCATAAAAGCAGATAATATCATTGGACTTAAATATCTTTTGCATGAAAAAAATATGAGGGGCAAAATCGACTTGGTATATATTGACCCGCCGTTTGCAACAGGCGGCGATTTTACTATCACTAATGGACGAGCCTCTACTATAAGCAATTCGCGAAATGGCGATATAGCTTATTCGGATAGATTGACAGGTACAGACTTCATAGAATTTCTGCGAGAACGCATATTGATAATTAAAGAACTCTTATCTGAACGCGGTTCTATTTATGTACATATTGATTATAAAATAGGACATTACGTAAAAATGATGATGGATGATGTATTCGGAATGGAAAATTTTCGAAATGATATAACACGGATAAAATGTAACCCAAAAAACTTTGAACGCATAGGTTACGGGAATATTAAAGATTTGATATTGTTTTATACGAAGTCAAACCACCCGATTTGGAATGAACCGCGAGAAAAATATACGGAAAAAGATTTTGAGAAACTATTCCCCAAGACCGATAAGCATGGACGAAGATATACTACCGTTCCCATTCATGCGCCAGGACAGACAGAAAATGGAAAATCTAACCAACCATTTAAAGGAATTTTGCCGCCGGCAGGACGGCATTGGCGCACTGATGTGGAAACTTTGGAACAATGGGATAAAAACGGCTTAATTGAATGGTCGGCAAAAGGAAATCCGCGAAAAATAATTTATGCCGATGAACGCAAAGGAAAGCGCATGCAGGATATTTGGGAGTTTAAATACCCGCAATACACAATTTATCCGACTGAAAAAAATGACAAAATATTGGATTTAATCATTAAAACCTCATCTGATGAAAATAGCGTTGTTTTGGACTGTTTCTGCGGTTCTGGAACGACTCTTAAAGCAGCGCAAATCAATGGCAGACAGTGGATTGGCATTGACTGTTCAGAACATGCTATTAAAGCAGCTACAAATAAACTCTCTATTTTCAAAAACAACTTGCTTACAGCAAAAAT
Organism: Campylobacteraceae bacterium; assembly: GCA_031276365.1. Classification (GTDB taxonomy): domain Bacteria; phylum Campylobacterota; class Campylobacteria; order Campylobacterales; family Campylobacteraceae; genus JAIRKW01. The sequence continues at coordinate 9,536 of JAISNG010000092.1, forward strand.
AGACTATAATTTTGTCAATATCGCGATACCGATATAATTCAAAATTGAGATTAATTGATGCAAAAATGCGACCATTGCGGACTTTCGTACAATGAAGATGTTTTAATTAAAGATGGGAGTTTTGAAGAGGCTAAATATTTTTGCTGTAAAGGGTGTCAGGGTGTATATCATCTTTTGAAAAACGAGGGGCTGGACGGATTTTATGACAAGCGCGGCAAAACTTCGCTTGAACCGCCCAAAACCGTCCTTGACGATACGAAAAAATTTGACCTTGACGGATTTCGGGAAAAATATATAAGCCAAAAGGACGGATTTTACGAAGTTTCGCTTATCATTTCAGGTATTCACTGTGCAGCTTGCGTTTGGCTAAATGAGAAGATTTTGTATAAATTAGACGGCGTTATAGAGGCGTATATTTCGCAGGCAAACAACAAAGCCAAAATCGTCTGGGACCCCGAAACAATCTCCCTTTCAAGCATTATAGAAGCGATAAGAAGTATCGGCTACAACGCATATCCGTATGATGCAAAAACGCAGGAAGCACATGCAAACGCGCAGCGCCGCGATTATTACGCAAGGCTTGCATTCGGCATATTTGCCGTGATGAATATTATGTGGATTGCTATAGCGCAATATTACGGCTATTTTTTCGGGATTGAAAAAAACCTTAAAAACATTTTGACGTTTGCCGAATTTTTACTTGCAACTCCAACGCTTTTTTTTACAGGCTCCATATTTTTTAAAAGTGCATATTACGGTTTGAAAAATGGGTTTGTAACGATGGATTTGCTGATAGCTTCAGGCTCGTCTTTGACATATATCTATTCGCTTTATGCCATGCTAAGCGGTATCGGAGAGCCCTATTTTGACTCCGTTACAATGATAATAACATTTGTTTTTGCAGGAAAATTTTTGGAAGTTTTAATGAGAAAAAGAGCTGTTGATACGCTTGATTCTATCTCAAGTATGCTGCCCACTGAAGTTCTTTTAGTAAACGGCAAAGATAAAAAATTTGTAAGCGTTGAGAGTATCAAAAAGGGCGATTTGATAGAGTTAAAAGCAGGGGAAAAAGTCGTCATTGACGGCATTTGCGTAAACGGCGAGGGTTCATTTGACGAATCAAGCATAAGCGGTGAAAGTATCCCCGTATTGAAAATCAAAGGCAGTAAAATCATAAGCGGCACAATCTGTCTTGAGAGCGTCATACTCTACCGCGCAGAAACTAAGGCAAAAGATTCTACCGTAAACAAAATCGCCGCACTGCTGGAAGATGCCATGAATAAAAAACCGCACATAGAGCAGCTCGCAAATCAAATATCGCGTAAATTTTCAACGACTATTTTAAGTATTGCTTTTGTTACACTGTTTACATGGTGGTATATAAGCGGTTTTAATGAAGCATTGATTATAGCTATCTCCGTTATCGTTATAGCGTGTCCATGTGCACTCGGACTTGCTACACCTGTAAGCACACTTGTGGGGCTTGGCGTCGCGGCAAAAAAAGGAGTTCTGTTTAAAGAGACAAAATTTTTAGAAAGCCTTACAAAATGCAACGTTCTGATACTTGACAAAACAGGAACTATTACGCTTGGAAAACCCGAAATTATCAGCATGGAAAAATTTGAAGAGTTTGATATTAATATCTTATACGCGCTGACGCAAAGTTCGCTTCATCCTGTAAGTAAGGCGATAGCAAAATATCTAGAAAATGGCGAAAACAATCTAAAAAAGATTGAACTTGCCAACATAAAAACTCTTGAAGCCAAAGGAGTGGAGGCAAACTTCAAAGGCAGACGCATTCTCGGCGGCAATACAAGACTTTTGAAAGAGTTTGGTTTTGAGTGCAAAGATGAATATATGACAAATTACTTATTTGCCATAGACGATAAAATATGTGCGCATTTTATCCTCAAGGACATTCCGCGAAGCGATGCAAAAGAGGCGATAGCAAAGATACAAAAAATTGGCATTGAAATCATAATGCTCACAGGAGACAATGAAAACGCTGCGAGCGAAACAGCCGAACTTACGGGCATAAAAGAGTTTCACGCCTCTCTTTTACCACAGGATAAGGCAAATTTCATAGAAAATCTAAGAGTGCAGGGCAAAAAAGTCGTCATGGCAGGCGATGGCATAAACGATGCCTTGGCGCTTGCAAAAAGCGATATCGCCATATCTCTTGGGAGCGGAACTGATATAGCCGTAAATGTCAGCGATATTATTTTAATGAACGACTCTTTGGACGCTTTGGCAAAAGCATTTTTGATATCCAAAAAAACCTACCGAACTATCAAGCAAAATATCGCTTTTTCTATTATTTATAACGCTACTACAATTCCACTGGCAGTTGCTGGTTTTGTTATGCCGCTTATCGCTGCGCTTTCAATGTCTTTAAGTTCGCTTGTGGTGGTCGCAAACGCACTGAGGATAAAAACCAAAATAAACCGTTAACGTAGAGAAGGAGATAACTTATGAGTCCCGTATTGCTGGCTATTATGATAAGCGTTTCACTCTTTTTAGGCGCATTTGGAGTTTTTGCATTTCTTTGGGGTTTAAGAACAGGACAGTTTGATGATAGAAGCAAATTTTTGGATGCTGTTCACACGGATGGCGTAGATGAATTAAATGAAGCGGTAATGCTTGAAAAAAGAAAAAAAGATGCGATAAAAAGAAAAGAAGCAAAGCGCCGACCGCAGGATTAGCAGTCGGCTAAGGGCTATTTTTTGTCTATGTGAAAATTTGTAAAAATATACTCAGCCAATGCGTCCAAATCCTCTTCACTAAAAGGTTTTACCTGAAGCTGCATTGTAGCTTTCATTTTACCGCCATGCTCTTTGTTGGTTTTGTACTCTTTGAGCGTCTTTTTCAACTCCTCTTTTGAGAGCGTAGCAGATACTATTGTGCCGCCAGGCGGAACTTTTTCAGCTTTTGTGCCGTGGCATACTATACAGCGTTTAAAATTTACTTCGGCTGTTGCAGCAGAAGCAAGCGAAAACGCACCTGTGATAAAAAGTGCCGTTGCTATGATTTTACCTGTTTTCATGATTCCCCTTTTAAGATTAAATTTTCACATTATAGCTTTTCACACTTTAATTTTTAATAATTTAGTATAATATCGTTTTATTTATTAACAAACAAAGGGCGATTGTGGCATTTAAAGCGATTTTTTTGGACAGAGATGGCGTAATAAACGAAGATAGAGGATACGTTTACAAACAAGATGATTTTATTTTTAAAAAGCATATCTTTGAAGCTTTAAGACATTTTCAAAAACATGGCTATCTTATATTTGTCGTAACAAATCAATCTGGCATAGCAAGAGGATATTACAGCGAAGATGATTTTTTGAAATTAACGGAGTACATGATGGATAAATTTGCAAAAAACGGCATTACAATAACAAAACTCTACTACTGCCCGCACGCGCCCGAAGCAAACTGCTCATGCAGAAAGCCAAATCCTGCTATGCTTTTAAAAGCAAAAAACGAGTTTGATGTAGATATGAGCGCCTCATGGCTTATAGGCGACAAACAAAGCGACATAGAAGCCGCGGCGAGGGCGGGGATAACAAACGCTATCTACTTTGGCGAGGGCGAAAACACGGCAAAATACAGGATAAAATCACTAAAAGAGGCAGTAGAGATTATCTTATGATTGAAAATTTATAAGAGCAAAACGGGGCTTTTAATAAGTGATAAAATTTATCTTATGGTTGAAAATCATGCGCACAGCTCGTAAAAAAATTGCACACAGGATTTATTGCAGTGATTTTAATATAGAGACGCGGCGCTTCTATTTTGACTTTGCGCGGCGCCTCAAAACAAAACATATGAGCATACAGCCGCATCTTCTCATAATTGTGCCTTGCTTTAAGACAGAGAATCCAAAGCAGTGTCTATATATTTTTTGAGAACTTGTGAAATATTAAGATAAGAATTTATATATATCTCAACAAAACCATGCCCAAGTATATCTTTCTTGCCATTTGCTCCTGCAGGTCTAAAAATATAATATGGTATATCATGCGTAACTTCAGGTACGCCGCCTAAAAGAAAACTAAACCATGAAAGTCCTGCTGCAACATAATCTTTATCAGCAAGTATATGAATTCCGTTTGTCTTAACAGATACAGGAGCTAAATGTATCACTTTAACCGACTGCTCTCCTACTCTGTCTTTTGTATGCTCATAAGCAACATTGACAAAAAGATTTCCTTGAGAATGCGCTATAAATAGCAGTTTTTTGCCTTCATCTGCCCAGCTGTCTATCTTTCTTCTATGTTCTGCATAATCAGCCTCAGTTTCAGAATTACTCAAAGATTCTTTCGTTTTTGTAATAACTAAACCCAAGAAATCAGCGCTCATCTTATCACTCATACTTTTGTAACCTGACATTGTATCTGATGCCCATTTATGCCATGGACCATCTCCGTTTACAATATCAAAAAACAGCTCATATCTATTTTGTATGGATTTATATTCTAATTCTGCCGTTCTTTGTTCAAAAACTTCTATCAAGTCCTCAAATAAGCCGAAAGTTTTATTGTACAAAAGCTCATAACGAATCTTATCTCCATTCGGAGCAGTTTCACCGTAAAATTTTTTGAGATACTCTAATGATTTTTTTGCATCCCGCTTGGTATTTATCATGCCATTAAAAAAGGCGATTACTGTCTTCTCATCACCGACATCTGTTTGCGCATAAATATTGACACTGCCTAATAACAGACATATAAAAAACGATAATATTCTCTTATTCACAAGTGTCTCCTTCAGGCAATGTTGCAACCGTTCCCTCAAGCGCTTTATTGAAAGCCAGATAAGCTTGCAAACGCTCTTTGGTATTTGTTGTCATGGAAAGAATTTTATCAGATACGATACTTGGGTTTTCCGTATCCTTTTTTTCATCAAAAACACTAAAAATACAATGTATAGCTCTTGAATCCTGTTCATCTGCTTTTCTAACAGCTTCCTTATCATTAATATCAACAAGCAAAATTGCCTGCACCGCTTTTGCATCTTGCAACAGCGCATTTTTCTGTCTTTCGTCAGGATAATTTTCTATGATATAGTTTTTTATATCGTCTCTGATACCGTCTTGGCTATCGTCTGTTTCTATCAAACTCGAACCTCTATCAAGTTGAGGAGGTTCGCTGCCTGCTGTTTTTTTGTTAGAATTACTATCTGTATTGCATCCTGTTAGTAAAAAAACAATAACTGATGTTATGAATATTTGTTTTAACATTCATACTCCTTCATGGAAGACTATTTTTGTATTTATAGCAAGTTTTTTCTTAATGTATGTATAATTTTTATCAAAATTCGTTTTAAAATAAAACCCTTTCAAATATTGCAAAAATGCCAAAAGGCGTTAAATTGGCAAAAATAAAAGCATGTATTTGCTATAATAGCCTTTTTTTGGAGGAAATACCGTGAAGCATATAAATAACAAACTTAAAAATAAAACTGTCTTGATTACGGGCGCAGCTGGTTTTATCGGGAGCAATCTGGCTCTCTATTTTCAAAAAAATTACCCCGAAGCGCATGTTATAGCATTTGATATATTTAGAACAGGTGAGCGGTTTGACAATGGAAACCTAAAAAGTTTCGGGCATTTTAAAAATCTGGCGGGATTTAAAGGCGAGATAATAAGCGGCGACATCACAAAAAAAGAGGATTTGGAACGGCTTGAAGGTTATGACATTAATTATATATTTCATGAAGCCGCCATATCGGATACTACCGTTTCGAACCAAGAGATTACGCTAAGAACAAATGTAAATGCCTTTATTGACCTGCTGGAGTTTACAAAAAGAAAAGATGCCAGAATGATTTACGCCTCCTCAGCAGCAACTTACGGCAATGCGCCAAGCCCGCAGACGGTGGGAGAGGAGAATCCGCAAAATGTGTATGGATTCAGCAAACTTGTGATGGACAACATCGCCGCAGAGTATATCAGAAAATACAATATGTTTATAATCGGACTTAGATATTTTAATGTTTACGGTAAAAACGAGTATTTCAAGGAGAAAACCGCTTCTATGATATTACAGCTTGGACTTCAGATATTAAGCGGCAAAGCGCCGCGTCTTTTTCACGGTTCGGATAAGATTTTGCGCGATTTTATCTATATAGAAGATGTCGTGCAGGCAAATATCCTATCCATGATTACGGACAAAAGCGGCGTTTACAATGTCGGCACGGGCAAACCGCGTTCTTTTCAAGATATCGCTAATATTTTGCAAAGAGAGTTTGGGACTGATTACAAAACAGAATACTTTGAAAATCCGCACAAAGCTTATCAAACACATACGCAGGCAAATATCGCTTCTACAAGCAAAGATATAGGATTTGCGCCGAATTTTTCGCTGGAAAAGGGCATAAAGGATTATTCGGCAGAGATTAAAAGAGTATATGAGAGTGAAATAAAATAATGTATAAAATATCAAAAGCTCCGAAAATTCTGGTAGTAGGCGATTTGATGATAGACCACTATCTTTGGGGAAGCTGTGAGAGGATTTCTCCCGAAGCGCCCGTGCAGGTAGTAGATATAAAAAATGAAACCTCAGCTTTAGGGGGTGCTGGAAATGTCATATCAAATCTGGTAAGCCTTGGTGCAGACGTTGATGTTGCAAGCGTCATAGGAGATGATGAAACCAAAGATATTTTGGTAGAAATGCTAAAAAAACTTGGCGTGGGAACTCATATGCTGCTTTTTGAAAACGGGCGAAAAACTGCCAAAAAAAGCAGGATTATGGCATCTCATCAGCAAATCGTCAGATATGATTACGAATCAAAAAACGACATAAGCATCGAAAATCAGGAAAGACTGCAAAAAGCCATCGGCAACACTGTTTTGGAGTATGATTTGATATTGCTCTCAGATTATGCAAAAGGTGTTTTAACCACAGAGCTTACGAGTAATATTATAAAAATAGCAAAAGAAAACGGCAAATTGACGTTGATTGACCCAAAAGGCGAGGATTATTCAAAATATAGAGGCGCTACGCTTATCACTCCAAACAAAAAAGAGGCTTCCATAGCAAGCAGGATAAAAATCACAGACGACAAATCGCTGAAAATTGCCGGCGAGAAACTCAAAAGCGAGCTGAAACTGGACTTTGTTATCGTAACTTTATCCGAAGACGGAATGGCTATTTTTGATAAAAAAATGACGAAAATCCCCACAATCGCGAGAGAAGTATATGATGTAACAGGCGCCGGAGATACGGTGCTTGCCGCACTTGGCATAGGACTTGGCTCAGGATTTGACATATATAAAGCGGTGCTTTTCGCAACCTCCGCTGCTGCCGTTGTCGTTGCAAAACTTGGAAGCGCAACAGCGTCAATAGATGAGATAAATAGATATGAAAACCAAAAACTTAACTCCGACATTGAGAGCAAGATAATAACCGCAAATGAACTTCAAAAAATATTTGAACACAAAGGAGAAAAAACCAAAACAGTTTTTACAAACGGCTGCTTTGACATACTGCATGCAGGACATATAAAATATCTGCAAAAAGCTAAAAATCTCGGCTCTTTGCTTGTTGTGGGCTTAAACTCAGATGAGAGCGTCAAAAAATTAAAAGGCAGCAGCAGACCTATAAACGATGAGCGTGATAGAGCGGTCGTGCTTTGCGCGCTTGGATTTGTCGATTATGTGGTGATTTTCAACGAAGAGACACCGTACAGACTAATACAACAGCTAAAGCCCAATATTTTGGCAAAAGGGGCGGATTATAAAGGCAGAGAAGTTGTCGGCAGCGACTTGGTAAAAGAGGTTGTTTTGATAGATTTTGTAGAAAATAAAAGTACCACAAACATCATAAAAAGGATACAAAACCAATGATGGAGATGATAAGAAGTGAGATAAATTCTCATATACAAACCGCACGGCAAACCTTTGAGAGCCTGCAAAACTATATCTACACAGCCTGCGTCATTGCAACAGATACCATATCAAAAGGAAATAAAATACTGATTTTTGGAAATGGCGGGAGCGCAGCAGATGCGCAGCATATCGCGGCTGAACTTGTAGGGCGGTATAAGACCAATCGCAAGGGTTTGAGCGCTATCGCGCTTACGACAGACACTTCCGCACTTACGGCTATAGGAAATGATTTTGGATATGAAAGCGTTTTTGAAAGACAGGTTGAAGCGCTGGCAAGAGAGGGCGATTTGCTTATAGGCATCTCCACAAGCGGCACAAGCCTGAATGTAGTGCGGGCATTGAAACTTGGGCGCGAAATCGGCTGCCGATGTGTGGGATTTAGCGGAAAAAACGGTGGGGTTATGGACGAAGTCTGCGATATAAATATCATCATACCATCATCAGATACGCCGCGTATTCAAGAGATGCATATCATGATAGGACACATCATTTGCCAAGCAATAGATAGCACGAACTCTTAGTGTTTGTACGGCGGCGCAAAGCACGCTTGCACACAAAAATATGATAAATTTTATATTGTGGAGATAGAAAGCAGGCTTAATATAGTCGCAAATACAATAAATTTATGTGCAGCGGCGTATTGATTTCAAATACAAATGTAGTAAATTCAGTTGAAGGTATCGGAACATTGCTTGATGTTATAATAAAGCAAGATAAAAATATAATCTTCTCCTCCACGGCAGCGATTTACAGTGAAGTAAAATGGGCGTTTGCACTGAAGAGCAAGACAAAACTTGCAATTGAATGCTACAAGCACGCTAAATTTGTGGTTAGACATGAGTGCAGCATTGTGTGGGTTTTTTGAAAAAATATGGTAAATTTAGCATAGCAAAAAAGTACATCTGTGTGAATTTTTCAAAAAAATACAAATAAGTTTTATGCATACAACGTGATTTAAAAAATGTATTAATTTTACATATGCGGCTTACTATCATTAAATACGGTAAATTTCTCATGGCAACAGAAGCATAAATCTGTCAAACCAATAAATTTGTAGATTTTTGCACCAATAGACATACTGGCACGATTTAGTGTTTGCGCGATTTGACAAGTTTAAAATATATAAAATTGTAAAACAAAATAAACAGCAAAACAGTAGCCGCCAACAACTTTGTATGCCACATATATAAAAGCGGTATAAATATAAACGGCGCGGTTACCAGCAATATTAAAACGGAAGTTTTATAATTATTTTTTGTAATCTTTCTGAAGATAACGGTATGCAGGTGCATTTTGTCCGGATGCAACGGCGATAATCCACGTTTTTTTCTGCGATATGCCGAAAAAAGCACTTCATAAACAGGATATATCATGATACAAAGCACAAACCACGATGAAACCTGTTCGTGTCTTTGACTGAGCAGTATCGCTATTTCAACGATGCAAAATCCCAAAAAATACGCCCCTCCATCTCCAAGAAAAATCCTGCCTTGCGGAAAATTCAGTACAAAAAAACCAAGGGTTGCGCAAAGCACGATTAAGGTTATGTATAAAATTTGTATATCGCCTACCATGTAAGCGCATATTAAAAGCGATATCAAAACCATGATGGATATGCCGGACGCCAAGCCATTAAAACCGTCTATGATATTTACGGCATTGATTGAACCAACAACCGCAAATATAGTAAACAATATGCTTACCGCGAGCGGCAACTGCCACGATATGCCAATGTCAAATATAAAAGCATTAAACAAAAACATAGCCAAAAGGGCAGATAATGCCTGTATCAAAAGCCTTGTTTTGGGCGAAAGCGTACCTTTCAAATCCTCAATCAGTCCGCCAATAAACGTTACAGACCCTGCAAACAAAAAAAATAGCGTGAAAGGCAAAAAATCTGTACACATCAAAACAGCGCCGCAAAATATCCCAAGCCCGCCGGCTCTTGATGTCGTCGTGTCATGGACTTTTTGCGGTTTCAAAGAGTTGTGATAATCCAAAAAAAGGTTATGTTTTTTTGTAAAATATATAGTGTAGAAGCATATGACAAATGAAACAACAAAAGCAATTAACGGCATAAATACATACATGAGTCTCTTTTTTATTATTTTTAAATTACATTTTACACTATATTTTACTTTTTGTGTTTTATCCTAAACTGCAAATCGCTTAAAATAATATCAGCTAAATCTCTTTTGGGCGTCCACCCCAAAATATCCCTTGCCCTTTTATTGGAGGCTATCAGTTTTGCAGGGTCGCCCTCTCTTCTTGCGCCGTATTCGTAATTAACAGGATAATGCCTCTCCACTTCGCTTATGATATTCTTGACCGAAAATCCCTGATTTGAACCCAGATTTATAATTTCAGAGACATTTTTACCTGCTATATGTTCCATTCCAAGCACGTGAGCGTAAGCAATATCGCTTACATGTATATAATCCCTTATACATGTGCCATCGTTCGTATCGTAATCATCGCCAAAAACAGTCATTTTTTCTCTTATGCCGAGCGCTGTTTGTATGGTTACAGGTACAATATGCGTCAAATGGTCGCGCAGTAAGCCTATTTCAAGCGTTTTGTGAGCGCCGGCAACGTTAAAATATCTGAAAATGCAGTAATTCATGCCATAAGCACGCGCGAACCAGCCTATCATTTTTTCGCTTGCAAGTTTTGTCTCACCGTATGGATTTATCGGTTTTGTCTCGCTCTCTTCGGTGCAAATACCCTCTTTTGCTTCACCGTAAACCGCCGCTGTGGAGGAGAAGATTATATTTTTTATCTTGTGTTTTACCATAACATCAAGCAGTGTTCTTGCGCCCTCAACGTTATTATAATAATAAAGACTCGGATTTTCCACGCTTTCAGGCACGACTATCTTCGCGGCAAAATGCATCACCACATCAAACGGCTTTTTTTTACCTTCTTCCAAAATGATTTTGTCCAAAGAGGCAAAATCGGTGATATCTCCCTCATAAAATGCGGCATTTTTATGCACGGCGCTTCTAAGTCCTGTGGAGAGATTATCCACAACAACCACTTCGTGTCCTGCATCAATCAATTCATAAACCGTGTGTGAGCC
>JAISNG010000009.1 GCA_031276365.1 Campylobacteraceae bacterium
AGCTCAATAATGCCAGGTAAAGTAAATCCCGTAATTCCAGAAGTTGTAAATCAAGTCTGCTTTCAGGTAATCGGCAGCGATATTACCGTTACGCTCGCAAGCGAGGGCGGACAGCTGCAGCTTAACGTTTTTGAGCCTGTTATCGCATACAATCTTTTTAACTCCATAAATATGATGTGCCATGCGTTTCAAACGCTTGCTTATACATGCGTAGATGGCATAACGGCAAATAAAGAGAGATGCAAAGAGCTGGTACTTAACAGTATAGGTCTTGTAACGGCACTAAACCCTTTCATTGGTTATGAAAACTCAACTTCCGTAGCAAAAGAGGCGCTTGAAAGCGGCGGGTCTGTATATAACATAGTACTAGAAAGAAGACTTTTGGCAAAAGAGGAGCTTGACGATATCATAAGACCTGAAAATATGATAAAGCCGCGTAATTTCGGACTCTCTGAAAAACATAAATTAGACGGTAAATCCACAAAAAAATAGAGGAGCAAAACAATGTTAAGTACTATTCTTAGTCCTGAAATTCTCTTGATACTGCAAATAACTGTAGTATTGGGAGCTATTTTCATAGGCGTTCGTTTGGGCGGTATAGCGATAGGATATGCCGGCGGCATAGGTCTGATAATCTTATGTCTGTTTCTTGGGTTAGACCCAGGCGGCATTACAGGCGATAAGGTTTTAATACCGATAGATGTTATTTTAATCATCATGTCCGTTATCTCGGCAATTGCCGCAATGCAAGTTGCAGGAGGGCTTGATTATTTAGTCTATCTGGCGGAAAAGGTTTTAAGAAAAAATCCAAAATATATAACATTTTTAGGACCTGCCGTAACATATTTTCTGACTATATTTGCAGGCACAGGACACACGGCGTTTTCGGCGCTTCCTGTTATTGCAGAGGTCGCAAAAGAGCAAGGCATTAAACCGTCCGTTCCGCTGAGTATTTCTGTCGTTTCATCACAGATTGCCATCACGGCTTCGCCTGTTTCTGCGGCGGTTATATATTTAAGCGGCGTATCGGAAGAGTATCTTGGAGTCGGCTATCTTACTATTTTGCTTATTTGCATTCCGACAACATTTGCGGCATGCATGATAACAGCGTTTATATGCAATCTTTTTGACACAGACCTTAACAAAGACCGCGTTTATCAGGAGAGACTAAAGGAGGGATTGATTACATTTCGCGGCAAGCGTGAATTTGTTGCCAAAAAAGGTGCAAAACTATCCGTTTTATTCTTTTTAATCGGTATTTTTGCAGTTGTCCTATATGCCACGGCTATAAGCAAAAAGGTCGGCTGGATAGAAAATCCAATAGTAGGGCGCGATGCGGCTATTATTATGTTTATGCTCACAATCGCAACTCTTATATCAATTTTTTGCAAGATAGACACGGATAAAGTTTTAAACGCTTCAACATTCAAATCAGGTATGACAGCCTGCATTTGCGTTCTTGGCGTTGCATGGCTTGGTTCTACTTTTGTAAGCGGCAATATTGACGGCATCAAAAATGTTGCGGGCGATTTATTGCAAACTTATCCATGGATGCTGGCAGTAACGCTCTTTTTTGCAAGTACGCTTTTGTATTCGCAAGCCGCAACCGCCAAAGCGCTTATTCCAACGGCGATTTTTCTAAGCGTAGATCCGACAACGCTCATAGCCTCTTTCGCGGCTGTCGGCGCACTGTTTGTACTTCCAACATATCCAACGCTTCTTGCCGCCGTTCAAATGGACGATACGGGAAGCACAAGGATAGGAAAATATATCTTCAACCACCCGTTTTTATTCCCAGGAGTACTGACGATAGCGATATCAGTAGCATTGGGCTTTGTAATAGCGCCTATATTGATTTAATTTTTTTACATGGATAGAACAAAAGTTTTATCCATGTATACCCCATAAAGTATCTTTTTGATATCAAAAATGCTCATATTTTTTATTTTTTCATATTGGTTTTAAAAAATAGTATGGAAAAACACTTTTTTTCGCTAAAATGCTTTATATTTTTGGGTTTGGTGTTTTGCAAATATAAATGAAATTTCAAATAAAAATTTTTATTTTATTATTAATGTTCTCATGCGCCATTGCGGAAGATAAGCAAGTGCTTATTATCAACTCATATCACCGCGGATTTCAATGGAGCGACGATGTGATAAACGGCATAGAGACAGTTTTGTCAGAGCGCATTGACATAACAGCCAATATTTTATACATGGATTCAAAGCGTATCAACTCACATGAATATTATGAAAAACTGCTTGAACTTTACAAGATTCAACTGCAAAACCGTAAATATGATTTAATAATCACCGTTGACAAGTTTGCCTACGACTTCGTACTGCGATATTACAACGAACTTTTCACAAATGAGCCGATACTCTTTTCTGGACTTGAGCGAAACTCTGTCCAAGAGATAAAAAAGCGCGGACTCCAAGACAGGGTCTTTGGGGTGTACGAGAGAAGAGCTATCCGCGAAACCATCGCTATGATTTCACAAATGATACCAAATCTGACAAAGCTTTATATCATCAACGACCAGAGTGAAAACGGAGACGATACAAATCCGTTCATACTTGAAGCTATAGCGGAAAATGAGAAAAATATAGAGATAGAGTATATCAGAGTATCTACTCTTGAAGAAATTGAGGAGAAATTTGCATCATACGGAAGCGGTGAAGCGATATTTTTTATAAGATTTTACAACGACAAATACGGCAATTTTTACAGAAACAATCAAATAGCTATGACTCTTGAGAGGCTAAAAGCGCCCGTTTTTGTTACAGATACTCTTTTTATCAGCAAAGGTGCGTTTGGCGGAAAGCTTGTGATGATTGATGAGCTTGGAAAAGAGACGGGAAGGGTTGCAATTGAGATTTTGGAGAATAGGCTAAAGTCGCTTTTTACGACGACGCTTGACAAATACTCTTTCCAATTTGACCTCAACAAAATGAAAGAGTTCAACATAAGCCCGAGCCTTGCCGTCGAGGATTATACCGTTGTAAATATGCCGCAGACATTTTTTGACAAGCACAGAGAGTTTATAGACTTTGTCTTTGTCATCTCTCCGATTTTTGTTTTTCTCATTTTGGGGCTTTTGCATAATATTTATATGAGAATTAAAAATGAAAAGAAACTGCGCCTTGCGGAGCTTGAAAAAAACAAACATCAGCAGTTTGTCATCCAACAGTCAAAATTGGCTGAGATAGGAGAGGTATTTTCGTCCATTGCTCATCAGTGGAAAAATCCTCTTGTGGAGATAGCAACCATCGCGCAGGAATACGCTTTTAAGCAACATGACAAAAACAGTCAGTTCGTAAAGGATATCATGGTTCAGATACAATACATGACCGACACCATAAACGATTTTCAAAAGTTCATAATCCCCTCTGCGGTCAAAACCTCCTTCAATGTCGAGGAAGCTATAACATCTATGATGAAAATCATCAACCACACGATAAAGTATAACTACATAGATATCGTCATAAATAAAAAGACGCCGACAAAGTTAAATGTTCAAGGCTACAAAAACGAATTTATGCAGATACTTTTAAACATAGTCAATAATGCCAAAGACCAAATCGCCGAACTTAGAAGCAAAAGAGCGATAAAAAGAGGACGGATAGAGTTTTTCATATATAACAGAAAAAATCTTGTCATCATAGAGATAAGCGACAACGCGCGCGGCATAGACAACGACAAACTTCCTCACATATTTGATGCATACTATACAACTAAAAACAACGGACACGGCATAGGTCTTTACATGTCAAAACTTATAATAGAAAACAAAATGGGCGGAAAAATAGAAGCGTTCAACAAGGGAAAAGGCGCTTGCTTTAAAATATCATTGGAGGCTGAAAAATGAAAATTCTGGTTTTGGAAGATAATGAAAGACTGGCAAATCTGATAAAGGTTACTTTGGAACAGGAAGGGTTTAAGGCAGATGTCTTTTATGACGGAGATGAGGCGCTAAATGCGATAAACAACGGCTACCATTGTTATGTTTTGGATATAAATGTCCCTTCCATTGACGGCATCAGCATACTTGATACGATAAGGCTTTATCATAAAAATACCCCCGTCATCATCATCAGCTCAAACCACGAACTTGAAAATATCCAAAAAGCTTACGAAATAGGCGCTGATGACTACCTGAAAAAACCATTTTTCAACTATGAACTTGTTCAGAAAATCAAAAAATTTTGCCGCTCTTCGGCAGCTTCGGTGATAAACCTCGCGGGCGGATATGTATTTAACTGCGAAAACAGCAGGCTTTACGACAATGAGGGCAATGAGATACCGCTTGCAAAAAAGGAGATACTCTTTTTTGAACTTTTTGTCAAAAACCGCCAGCGCATCGTTACCTTTCCTGAGATGGAAGAGTATATATGGGAGGGCGAGGAGACGTCAATCATGAATATCAGAGCGCTTGTCAAGCGGCTTCGCAAAAAACTTCCCGAAAATGCTATAAAAATCGTTAAAGAGATAGGTTATGCGATTAATTAAGCCGTCTTGTTACATATTTGTACAAAATCTCCATCTCTTCATTTGTCAGAGAGTATTTTGGCATGATATCCTTTGGTGAGTTTAAAGCTTTGAAAAATGCGGCTTTTGTTACATTATCTATCGGCGGCGCGGAGACTTGCCTAATCTCCTCTTTTTTTCTTATATAAGCTATTATCATGCCTTTGCCGTCTTCGCCGTGGCATTTATTGCAGCCGATACTGCGCGGATTTGAATATAGAAGTTTCGCATAATCTCTCTTTTCTATGAAATCATCTGCACCAAGTGCGGAAAATATAAAAAACAGTATCGTTAATAGCCTCATGTTGTCAGTCTTTTGCCAAAATTTAATAGTTAAATGGTATGATACCCAAACAATTTTTACATCACTTTTAAAAAAGGAAGCTAATGACGCTGCTTGACGGAAAAACGCTCTCGAACGCCATTCAAGACGAGATAAAAAAAGAGACTGACAAGCTTAGAGAAAAAAACATAACCGCAGGACTTGCCGTAATCTTAGTAGGCGACGACCTCGCAAGCCAATCATACGTAAAGATGAAAGAGAAAGCATGCGACAAGGCTGGGATTTATTCTATCTTGCACAAAATGCCCTCCTCTATATCCGAAGAGAAAATACTTGAAATCATCTCTATGATGAACAAAAATGCCAATATTGACGGTATTTTGGTGCAGCTTCCGCTTCCGCGCCATGTAAATCAGACTAAAATCATTGAAGCCATAGACCCCGCAAAAGATGTGGATGGATTTCACCCATTCAACGTTGGCCGCCTTGTTTTGGGACTTGATGGTTTTGTGCCGTGTACTCCGCTTGGCGTCATAAGGCTTTTGGAACATTACAAGATAGACGTAAAAGGCTTGAATGCGTGTGTTGTCGGGGCAAGCAACATAGTTGGAAAACCGATGATGAACCTTTTGTTAAACGCATTCGCGACGGTTGATATTTGCCATATTTACACTAAAGATTTGGCTTCTCACACGAAAAAAGCAGACCTTTTGATAGTAGGCGTTGGTAAAGCAGGACTTATAACAAAAGAGATGGTCAAAGATGATGCCATTGTGATTGATGTCGGCATAAACCATCTTCAAGACGGCAAATTGGTTGGAGATGTTGATTTTGCAAATGTTGCACCAAAATGTTCCTTCATCACACCTGTTCCCGGAGGCGTTGGTCCGATGACTATCGCGATGCTGCTTGAAAACACCATAAAAGCGGCAAAGAACAGGATTAGGCAGGCTTCATGAAACGCATACTTCAAAAACTCTATAACTTTTCAAGCAGTTGGACTGGAACTATCATCATAGTTTTATTTGTGATATTTTTCATCATACAGCCTTTTATCATTCCGAGTGCATCTATGCAAAATTCGCTTCTTGTCGGCGATTTTCTATTTGCGAAAAAATTCTCTTACGGCATTCCGCTGCCAAGATTTCCCATCACAAATACACAGATATTTCCGGATATCTTTGGCAACGGTCATCTTATTGAAGGAGCAAGACCAAAAAGAGGCGATATAGTTATATTTCTAAATCCTGCGGACAATAATGAAAATTACGTCAAAAGATGTTTTGCACTCGGCGGAGATGAAGTTATATACAAAGACGATGCGTTTTATCTGCATCACAATGAAGGCGATGAATATATAAAAAATAACTACCCCAAAGAGAAAATAGTAGAACTTTTGGGCAAACTTTGGGTCAAAAATCCTTACATGGACGAACATGCGGGTATTAATTACGCATCAAGCCAAAATACTATGAAAAATATGATATTATGGGAGAGCAATCCATGGTATCAAGGGCGCAAACTCGCAATGGATAAAGTATGGATTGATGAGTTGGAGCCGTTTACGTATGCGCTTTCAAGATTGAGTGTAGCTTATGCTAACCCACAAAATGGAGGCGAGGCTAAAGCCGTTGTGGTAACTATCCCGAATTTTAATGCTTTTTACATCAAGATAGCTGAAGACGAATTTTTCATGATAGGCGATAACCGCGACAACTCTACAGACAGCAGATTTTTCGGCGCAATACCTTACAAATCCATAGTCGGCAAACCATGGTTTGTCTATTTTTCAATGAACTCAAACAAAATCCCGCGATGGGAACGAATGGGTAAATTTGTATCTACGCTTGACAAAAAAGAGTATGCAAAGAGCGAGTAAATATCAATAGCGCATTTTGCATATACAAATGCGCTTCGCTTGCCGCATTCCGCCACTTCCACATAAATAATACGGCGTAAGTCGTCGTCGCAAGACAGGGGTGGGTACCAAAAAGCAGCTTATTTGCCGTTAAAGAATGATGGCATCTACCCCTCCATCATTCCCGCGCACTTTTGCTTCTCATATAATAATGACAATCTCTTCCGCCATACTCATACAAACGATAAAAACATCACTCCGTCCGTCATACCCAAGCGAACGATACAACATCAGTCATTATCTGGAGGAATGCAAATACCCAAATCTTCCCGTTAAATCCGCGATAGGACAACAAGCAAATATCATCTTCCGCCATTCTCGTGAAAACAAGCGAAGCGCTTTTGGCTTCCGAAATATTTCCTTGAAAACAGGTATCCATAATAAACTTGCAATCAAACGAAAGTATTCAAGAAAGAAATTGACATTTTAGAATTTGTCTTTTTGTTTTCTCTTATGGTTTCGTTTTTACCATCTTTTGGATTCCCGCATTCCTCACGATGACGACTGACGTCGTATCGTTCGCACGGGAATGACGGAGAGGAATGTAGGAATGGAACGTAATATTTTTATCTTTTATGATAGAAAAGGTGCGGTTTTGTTTGTTGTTGGTTGTGGGAATGAGGGATGGAAGCAAAAGTGACGGAAGAACATACAAAGACTGCTTACATGCAGTATTACTTTATCTTCTTATGAGATATCCGTTATGACGCTAAAAAATCTTATTGTATGAAAGCATACCGCACAAATAGAGTTAAACTGCCCTTAATATATTTTTCGGTATCATTTTGCCCTTGTATAAAAATCCACCCAATGAAAAGGATAGCCTATGTATGCTATTATCAGAAACGGCGGGAAGCAGTATAAAGTTCAAGAAGGCGACTACTTAAATGTAGACAAACTTGACGCTCAGCCGAAGGATAAGATTGAAGTTACGGAAGTTTTGGCAATCAACGACAAAGAGCTAAAAATCGGAACTCCATATGTTGAAGGTGCAACTGTAGAGCTTGAAGTAGTAAATTCGGGCAAAGAGAAAAAAGTTGTTATTTATAAAAAACGCAGAAGAAAAGACTCAAAACTCAAAAGAGGTTTTAGACGACAATATACCCGCGTTAAAATAGTAAAAATAAGCGCTTAAGGAGAGAAAATGGCTCACAAGAAAGGTCAAGGCAGCACCCAAAATAACCGCGACTCGGCAGGGCGCAGGTTAGGCGTAAAGAAATTTGGCGGCGAATTTGTAAGAGCCGGCAACATCATCATTCGTCAGCGCGGAACCAAAACGCATGCGGGCAAAAATGTCGGCATTGGCGTTGACCACACTATATATGCGCTTATTGACGGCTATGTAAAATTTGAACAAAAAGATATGAAGCGCAAAAAAGTATCTGTTTATCCGATAGCTTAAGCTGCTCCTCAAAACCCTCTTTTGTTTTTTAAAAGAGGGGTTTGCAATTTTAAGGTTAGACTCATGAGAAGCAACATTGTAAAATCTACTTTCTTCACCACATCTGTCATCACAAATGTTAAAATCGCAGGGCTAAGTAAAACTTACAATAAATCTTTGAAAAAAGTGATATTTAAAGACATTCAAACGCTGCGTCTAAACTGCCCTTTCAAATCCAGCAAGCTTAAAAACGAGCGGAATAAGAGCGGTTTGGTTTGCGTAATTTAAGAATACAATAATGTTTATAGACAGCGTAGAATTAACTTTGAGTTCGGGAAGAGGCGGCGCGGGAGCCGCGACATTCAGGCGTGAAAAATTCGTAACAAACGGCGGACCTGACGGCGGAGACGGCGGCAGAGGCGGAGACGTATTTTTTAAAGTAGATAGAAACTCTCACACTCTCTCATCTTTTCGCGGTTTAAAGCAGTTAAAAGCCAAAAACGGCGAAAACGGACTCGGCGCCAAAAAACATGGCAAAAAAGGTGAGGATTTGGAAGTAGCTGTGCCTCCAGGAACCCAAATCATAGATGTTGAGAGCGGAAAAGTCTTGTTTGATTTAGTTGATGACGAGCAAAAAGTTCTTTTCTTGGAAGGCGGGCTTGGAGGGCTCGGAAACTGGCACTTTAGAAGTTCTACAAATCAACAGCCGCGTTACGCGCAAAAAGGACTTGCAGGCACAAGCGCACTTGTAAGACTAGAGTTAAAACTCATTGCGGATATCGGACTTGTCGGCTTTCCAAATGTCGGCAAATCAACGCTTATCTCCGTCGTGTCAAACGCAAGACCCGAAATTGCAAATTATGAATTTACAACTTTGACCCCAAAACTTGGCGTAGTGCAAGTAGATGACTTCAACTCTTTTGTTATGGCAGACATACCTGGAATCATAGAGGGCGCAAGCGACGGCAAAGGCTTGGGATTGGAATTTTTGAAACATATAGAAAGAACGAAATTTTTGCTTTTTATGTTGGATATCATAAATCAAAGAAGCCTTTATGAGCAGTTTGGGACGCTAAAACTTGAACTTGAGAGATTTTCAAAAAAGATGACAGCTAAAAAATTTGCCGTCGCAATCACCAAAATAGATGCGCTGGACAAAAATGAAGCAAACAGCAAAATCGCCTCCTTTCTTGACTTTTTGGGTTTAAAGAGAAATGAAAATTTAAAATATGGATTGTCGGACGATTTGCATGCGTACTTGCAGGAGGGAAAAAATGGTGTGCCTTTTGTACTTCCCATCTCTTCGGCAGCAAATTTCAACATCAAGGCATTGACTTTCGCGCTGAATGACATTTTAAAAGAGGTAAAAAATGAAGAAACGCATAGTAGTTAAGGTAGGAACGCACGTTATAACGGACGGCGGGAAATTATGCGCCGAAAGATTTGAAAAACTTATCGAATTTTTATCACTCGTCATGGAAAAAAATGATGTTATTTTAGTAAGCTCAGGCGCGGTTGCTACGGGATTTTCAAAAATCAAGCTTGACAAAAAAATACTTCCTAATAAGCAGGCTTTAGCAGCTATCGGACAACCTTATCTTATACAATATTATAATGAATTTTTACAAAAATATGGAAAATTCGGCGCTCAGATTTTGCTGATTTCAGATGATTTTGACTCAAGAAAACGGACAAAAGCGGCAAAAGATGCAATAAACACGCTTTTGGAAAACAATATCCTGCCCATAATAAACGAAAACGACACAACGGCGATTGAAGAACTTGTATTTGGGGACAATGACCAGCTCTCAGCGCATGTTACGCACTTTCTTGACGCAGATTTGCTCGTGATTTTATCGGATATCAACGGATATTACGACTCCGACCCAAAAGAGAACAAAAACGCAAAATTGATTTTGCATGTAGAAAAAATAGATAACGATGTGATGTATCAAGATGTTAATACGGGTTCGGAGTTCAGCACTGGCGGCATTGCAACGAAACTCAAAGCCGCTGATTTTTTGCTCAAAAACGGACGTTCTATGTTTTTAGCAAGCGGATTTGATTTGAGTGATGCTAAAAATTTTATTTTAGAAGGCAGACACAGTGGCGGAACGCTGTTTGCTTTAAAAAGCTAACTGCGATGGAAAAACAGCGCATAGTTTTTATGGGCACGCCCTCTTATGCGACGACCATTTTTAAGGCTTTGGCTGACGCTTCGGATATTGAAATATGCGCGCTTTTCACGCAGCCCGATAAAAAATCAGGACGCGGACAGAGTCTAAGTGCTCCGCACATAAAACAGTTTACGCAAGAGCGCGGTTTAAATATGGAAATACTTCAGCCGCAAAGTTTAAAACAGAGCGCCATAGCCGAATATATCGCATCACTAAAACCTGATTTCATAATCGTAGCGGCATACGGCAAGATACTGCCGCCAAGCATTTTACAAATCGCGCCATGCATAAACCTCCATGCATCGCTACTCCCCAAATACAGAGGCGCAAGCCCCATTCAGCAGGCTATTTTAAATGCAGACAGTTACAGCGGCGTTACAGCCATGAAGATGGCTGAAGGGCTTGATACGGGCGAAATACTCGGATTTAGCTATGTGAAAATAGACGGGCTGAACTCGGACGCGCTTTCTGATTTACTTGCAAAAAAGGCGGCTGATTTGACGCTAAAAGTCATTCGCACATATAAAAATATACTGCACATTAAACAAAATAACGCCCTTAGTTCAAAAACTTCCAAAATAGCAAAAGAGGACGGAGAGGTAAACTTTGACCTCACATGCAAACAATTACGCCAAAAACTGCTTGCATTTACACCGTGGCCTGGGATTTTTCTGCAAAACGGACTAAAACTCAAATCCTTTGAGTGCGAAGAGGCAAATCACGGCAGACGCACAGGCGTTATCGCGCAAATCAGCTGCAAAGAGGCGGTTGTAACGTGCGCCGACGGATATGTGAAACTCTCTCGTGTAGCCGCCGCATCAAAACAGGAAACAGACGCGTTTTCTTATATAAACGGAAAAAGGATAAAGGTTGGAGATACGTTTTGTTGATGAGATAGACTCCACGCATGTTTGGCTATGTAATGCTGTAAAAAACGGCGATGTAACAGAGCCTTTTGCGCTGTATGCAAAAACTCAAAATAACGGCGTGGGAAGCAGAGGAAATTCGTGGCAGGGGTTTAGCGGAAATCTGTTCCTGAGCTTTGCCATTCCTGTAAATATGCTCCCGAACGATTTACCGCAGGCTTCAACTTCTATCTATTTTTCATATCTTTTGCTTGAATTTTTAAGAAATCTCGGCTCAAAAGCGTGGTTGAAATGGCCTAACGACTTTTATCTAAATGATAAAAAAATCGGTGGGACAATCACAGCAAAGATAAAGGATTTTTTCGTTGTATCCATCGGCATAAATCTTGCTCATGCACAAAAAGAGTATGCAACACTTGATATAGAACTTAGCGCACAAAATATTGTAAGTAGTTTCATCCCGTCTTTGGAAATTTTTCCTTCATGGAAGCAGATTTTTAGTAAATATAAGTTAGAATTTCAGTTCAGTCAAAATTTTGGTGTTCACATGGACGGTAAATTGGTCTCTTTGACACAAGCAAGACTGCACCCTGACGGGTCAATAGAGATAGAAGGCAAAAAGGTATATAGTTTAAGATGAACGAAGTTATCACTATAGCCAACCAAAAAGGCGGGGTTGGAAAAACTACTACTGCTATAAATTTATCTGCCGCACTCGGCGCTGCCGGCAAAAGAGTGTTGTTAATAGACATAGACCCTCAATCAAACGCAACCACGGGGCTTGGTTTTCGCAATAATTACGAATTTAACATCTACCATGTATTAATAGGACGCAAAAAACTCTCTCAAATACTGCTGAAAACCGAAATAGAAAATCTCTATTTAGCGCCCTCAAACATCGGACTTGTGGGAATAGACAGGGAATTTTACGACAACAACACAAAAGAACGCGAGATAATACTTAAAAATGCTATCAGCGAAATAAAAAATGATTATGATTTTATTATTATAGACTCGCCTCCTGCTCTGGGCAGTATCACTATCAATGCTCTAAGTGCGGCTGATTCTGTTATTATCCCGATTCAGTGTGAATTTTACGCGCTGGAAGGATTGGCGCAGCTTCTAAACACTATAAAACTTATCAAAAAAACTATCAATCCGCATCTTGAAATAAAGGGCTTTTTACCTACAATGTTCAGCATGCAAAACAACCTTTCGCGTCAAGTTGTCGCGGATTTGCAGCAGCATTTCAAAAGCAAACTTTTTTTAGATAAAGACGGCGAAACTCTTGTTGTGGTGCCGCGAAATGTAAAATTAGCCGAAGCTCCAAGCTTTGGCAAACCGATAATACTTTATGATGACAAATCTCCGGGCTCTATTGCATATCA
>JAISNG010000024.1 GCA_031276365.1 Campylobacteraceae bacterium
GATAGGTTGGATTTTAAAACAGTTAAAAATGGCAAATAAAACCAGCAAGAAACATTCAACATTTTTTATTTGTTTTTTTATTCAGGCTCTAAAATTTTTTTTTGGTTTTTCGCATCCACCTGCGATACGCGTTCCTTTAAAAACTTGTTGTTTTGATTGCGGGAGTGACGGAGGGTAAGGCAGACAACGACAGGGGAGAAACGGTAGTGATTGGAATGACAATACATTCCGTCATATCTGTGAAAACGGGTATCCAAAATGATTTTGCAAACATAAGGCGTTCATAGAGAAATATTGATATTTTGGAGTTTGTCTTTTTATTTTTCTTACATGATTTTATTTTTAAAACTGTTTTTAGTGCGGATTTCCACTTGCCTCGTGATGAGCTTTCTATGGAAGGTTATCACTCGCGTGGGAATGATAGAAGAATAAAATACATAACGGTTTTAACTTGATAGTTTATTAATATTGCATAGAAAATAATACTGCAAATAAAAAATAAATTGCAAGACTATTTTTCAAAGCCGTATCTACTGTTTTTATCATAGCCATGCTCATAAAACGGATGTCTGTTATAAAAACAGTTATGGTATCTGAAACGATTTGTGTATTAGCCTCTGTCAATACCGTCTCTAAAATAGTATGTTAAATCATCTAAATTGCAGTTGCTTGCATTTTTGTCTTTATATGTTTTTTGAAAATATTCAAGTGCCTTAAGCGGATATTTTCTGACGCCTATGTCGTTTTTGTAGTAGTTATGCAACTGTCTATATCTCCACTGTCGCAAGCTGTTTTAG
The DNA here is from genome assembly GCA_031276365.1 of Campylobacteraceae bacterium. Lineage (GTDB taxonomy): Bacteria > Campylobacterota > Campylobacteria > Campylobacterales > Campylobacteraceae > JAIRKW01. The sequence goes on from JAISNG010000024.1 coordinate 798, forward strand.
CATTTTCAAAAAACAATCCTCCAAAATAAATTCAATCAAAATCGATAAAAGAAGTAACTTTTTCATTTTATTTCTTTTTACTAATTTATAAAATTATACTAATTATTCTATAAAAATTTACTTTTAAAGTTTTTATATCCCCTCAATGCCGTTTTCTAAAAACACGCTTTGTGCGGAGTAGAGGAGGTGTATGTCCTCTTCGTTCATGATTTTATTTACTATCTCTTTCATCACTTCGCTTTTGTGTTTTAAAATTTCGCGGTAGGGCGATACATACCAAACACCCATTATTACGCCATTGCCGTGTGCACTGGGATAAAAAAAGACTTTTGGATACTGCGTCATATTTCTAAGTGTGTAGCGGCTTTTCAGGGCGTCATACTGTTTTTTCGCCATTTCGGTAAATCTGCTCGTTATGAGTTCCGCACTCTCAAGTCCGATTTTTTCGGCTTTTTGGAGGTTGCTGTCAAATGTCATTCGTATCTCTATCAAGTCCAAAATAGTCTTTAGCGACAAGTGCGTATAATTGTAAACCTCTCCCATGATTAGATAGTAGTTTGGCACAAATATCACGCGTCCGGCTTTTTTGTGCTCGGTTAGTGCGTCGTTTGTGATATTTTCATATAGTGTTAGTTTTGTAAGGCTTATGTTTATCACATCTCCGATGATTGAGCGTCCGTCCTTTGATATTTTTATCCTGTCTCCAATTTGGATAGAGTTGCTTGTAATCAACACAAACCACCCGACATAACTCAAAACCCACTCTTTCATGACAACCGTAAGTCCTGCACCTACGACGCCGAAAACCGCCAAAACCTGCGCCATATTGTCTATATACATGAAGGCAAAAATCAAAACAGCAACAATCGCAAAAAAGATATTTAAAACCTTTTTTATCATAAAATAGCGGCTGTCATACTCTTCGTTTTTATCGCGTTTTCTTTTGAAAAAGAGTTTCGCAGCATTTGTGATGAGAAATATAACCGCGATAGAGATGAGAATATAAAATAGTTTTCGCAGCTCTTCGTTTTTAAAACGGTCTGCTTTTATATTGTAGGATTCATACTGCGCGAGGACGTTTCGGTGAATTTTGTCCAATGTGTCAAGCGAGATTTGCAAAAGCCTTTTGTCATGCGCCAAAACAGGCTCATTTTGCAAAGTTTTTTCTAAAGCGCTAATGATTTCAAGCGCGTTTTTATACTCTTTGCGGTAATTTCTTGCAGTAGCGTCAAGCTGTTCAATTTCGCTTTGAATGTCGTTTGAGAGCAGAGAAAAGATAGATATTTTTGCGTCGTTTAAGCGCGCGAGCATGGATTCGAACGGCTGGAAGATTTCATAAAGCGGGCGGCGGTCTTCGTAATTTTGCAGGTTTAGATTGTTTTGCAGTATGCCTATCTCTTCATGAAGCGTTACGGCTTTTTCCGTATTTGCAGTTTCAAGATTTAGTCTGTTTTGTAAAATCTCCAGCTGCTGATTGGATTTTGCATAATCTTTGTATGATTGAAGCGACAAAAGCCAGATATTTTGGGAATTTTGATACTCTTTTTTTATTTTTTCGGCATCAGATGCAAAAAGAGCCGCAAAAAGTATGCAAAATACAAAACATATTTTTTTCATGCACTCTCCAAAGATATGGTTTTGTCGGCGCACCATTTGGCTAAAGACCTGTCATGAGTGATAAACAGGATGCCGCACCTTTTTAGTGCATAAAGCATCTGTTTTAAGATGTCAAGCTGTGTGATATTGTCAAGCGCGGATGTCGGCTCATCTGCCAAAATAAGCTCTGTTTTTAAAAGCAATGCACGCAAAATAGAGCATCTTTGAAGCTCACCGCCGCTTAATTTGTGCGGTTTTTCGTATAACAGTTTTTCATTGAGCGCTAATGTTCTGCAAAGCGGTATATATTCGTTTCTGTCCAACTCTTTTTTAACAACATCTTTAATTTGCGAAATGATTGAGTATGACGGATGAAAAGAGGAGTAGGGGTCTTGATGGATTTGCGCCATTTTCTTGTGCGAAATACTTCCGTTTTGGGGCTGTAAATTACCGCATATAAGTTCAAAAAGTGTGCTTTTTCCAGAGCCGCTGGGACCAAGCAGGCAGATAATCTCACCCTTTTTTACGGTAAGTGAAAAATTTTTATATAAAAGTGTGCTGTTTGGGTATGAAAATGTAAGATTTTTTATATCCAAAACCGTATCTGCCGAGCTTGAAACTTCGTTCA
>JAISNG010000084.1 GCA_031276365.1 Campylobacteraceae bacterium
CGTGCAGGTCTATAATCTCCCTGCTTCCTGTATCCAGCGTAACGGTGTTTATTCCTCGCGCTAAAGTTTGAAGATTTGCGCCCGGACCAGCAGCATCTCTGAACTTATCCATCATAGTGAAAGCATCTTCGTTTAGATAAAAGTACAAGCTTTGAAATCTAGCGCCCCCGCCAAATTCAAAGTGATTTATGCCGGCCATTCTTGCCGCACTTACAGCAGGCAAAAAGTCATCCATCAACACTCTTGCTCCAAATACCGATTGAAAACCGTCCCTGAAAGTCGTATCCATAATATCAATAAACTTTTTCGCCATATCTATTGCCTTTGTTTTGATTTATGCAGATTGATAGCCGCGATGATTGCGGCGCAAACAGCAGGATTTGAAGTGTCCAAATTCTCTTTTTCAACGCTGTTTTGGGATTTTTCAAGCAGTGAAAGCCGCTTGACAAGCCTTACATAGTGGTACAGCATCGCGCCTAAAAACACGATAAAAAGAAGTATTAACACAGTAGAGATAACACTCAAATTACTCTCCTAAAATAACCAATTTTTTGATTATAGAGTAAAGCTTTTGATAGTTTGCTTTGTTTGCCTGTTAGATTTTGTTTTATGAAAAAATTAGTTATTTTGGTTACAAAAATTAACACTTCAATCAACTTTATATTTTTGACTTAAAAAAAGCTTTGTCGGATACTGCACGATAGCTCCATGTTCGGCTATAGCCTCGTCGGCTGTTGCATACCTCTCATTATAAAGCGGCTTGGAGTATGATATTTCGTTATCGTTCTTGACTTCAAACACCATAGTTTCATATACCAAAAGGTTGTTATCTTTTTCAAAAAATTTGTGTCTGATTTTCATACTTATGGTGGAAACAAGGTAGGATTTATCATCTACGACGATGATATTTTTAAGCTCTAATTTTTTCACAAATCTCCTTTTATGGAGATTGAATTTTACCATAAAGGATAAAAATTAGACTTAAAGAGCAAAAAACAGAAGTAAAATTTAAAAAAGGGCAGACAAAAATTGTCTGCCCAAAAACTTAGACGGCCTCTTCGCCCTCTTCGCCGGTTCTTATTCTCACAATATCGACAACATCAGATATAAATATCTTTCCGTCTCCGACTTTGCCGGTTCTCGCACTCTTTACAATTGCATCCACTGTTTTTTTAACTATATCGTCTTTGACGATGAGCTCTATTTTGATTTTTGGTAAAAAGTCCACGACATACTCCGCGCCTCTGTAAAGCTCGGAATGCCCCTGTTGTCTGCCGTAACCTTTAACTTCAGTAACTGTCATGCCTGTTATTTCAAGCTCGTTGAGCGCCTCTTTGACATCGTCTAACTTAAACGGTCTAATGACTGCTTCTATTCTTTTCATTATCTATTCCTTTTATCTTAAGTTAAATGCTCTCTCGCCATGTTCGGTTTCATCTAAGCCCTGAGATTCAACCTCTGCGCTGACTCTTGCTCCTCTTGTGATAAGAGATGATATGCCGAATACTATGGCGGTGCCTACAGCCGTATATATAATGGTTGCCACGATGCCTTCAATCTGAATCAACACTTGAGACGGATTTCCGTACAAAAGTCCCGTGCCTGCTGAATTGATAGCAGGGTTGGCAAATATTCCCGTTGCAATCGCACCCCAGATACCAGAAATAGCATGTACGCCGAAAACATCAAGTGAATCGTCGTATTTCAAAGCTTTCTTCAATGAATTTACAGCATAAAACGAGAAGACGCCCGCTCCTATACCTATTACAAAAGCGCCTATGGTATCTACAAATCCCGCCGCAGGAGTGATGCCGACAAGTCCCGCAACTATACCAGAAGCTATGCCTATTAAGGTAAATTTCTTATAAGTGATATACTCTACTATAAGCCATGCAAGAGCCGCCGCGGATGCTGCTATATTTGTTACCAAAACCGCATTTGAGGCTATCGCATCAGCCGCCAATTGACTTCCGCCGTTAAATCCGAACCAGCCGAACCACAGCAAAATCGCACCAAGCACAGTAAACGAAACAGATGACGGAAATATCGCCTTGCCGAAATCCGCACGTTTGCCAAGCAAAAGCACTATAACAAGTCCAGCGACACCTGCATTGATATGAACGACCGTGCCTCCTGCGAAGTCAAGTACGCCGTCAGAACCAAGCCAGCCGCCGCCCCAAACCCAGTGAGCTATCGGCGCATAAACGGCGATGACCCACAATGCCGAAAAAATAAGCCAAGTACTGAATTTCAGCCTCTCTATTAATGCGCCGCTGATAAGAGCAAGCGTAATACCCGCAAATGTCAGCTGAAACATCGCAAAAAGAATTTCAGGGATTGTTCCATGGAGTTTATCCATACCTATGTTTGCCAAAAACAGTCCGTCATATCCTAAAATGCCTCCGCCGATATCAGGTCCAAATGCCAACGAAAAGCCGATGATAACCCAAACAAGTCCAGCTACTATATAACCTCCAACGCTCATAGCGATGGTATTGAGCAAGTTTTTAGCACGAGCCATACCGCCGTAAAAAAGCGCCAAACCGGCAGGAGTCATGAGCATAACAAGCGTAGTTGCAACTATAATCCAAGCCGTATCGCCAGCATTTAAAACCGCTTCAGCGGCAGTTTCCGAAGCCTCTTCCTCCTGCGCTGCCAAAAATGCAGGCAGCGTCAATAGCGTCAAAAAAGAAAGTATTTTTTTTCTCATCTGAACTCCTTTAAAAATGATTTTATGAAATATTAGCATTTGAAATTTGTCTTTTTATACAAGTGTATGATTATTTTTTAACCATTTTTCGGAGAAATGTTTTTACTTTGTAATAATTGTCCTTTTTAAGCTTGAATTGCTGTTATTTGGAATAAAATAGCTTTCATATCGGCATTTTAACCGCACAAGGTAAGCCGTGCATTATTGCAAACCAAAAAGTGCAGAACAGCGCTGATAAAAATAGAGTGATTTTACATGGATAATTGCTTTCAATAAACTTAAATAGTAATTTTTAAGTTTCTACGATAATATGCTCTATTATACGATTTATTCTATTTTATGTCCATAATAAAATATCTTCAGCCAAATATATTTTTTATAATATTTTAATTTATTAAGTAATACAATAACTTGACTTGATATTTTAAGTATCAAGACTCAAATTGACGTGATTTTCAATCTTAATAAAAAGGGGGATGTATGAACAAATACATCAAACTTGCGATACCGTTTTTAGTTGGTATTGCCGTCTATTTTGTGGGATGGGGTTGTATAGATTTTTCAAAAGTTGCCGTCATTGACGGCGTACCGCAATTAACTTTAGGTATATGGATATACCTGAGTATTTTTATAGGCGTCATAGTTGGGCTTATTTTAGAGCCTATTCCGCCTGCGCTTGTGGGAATTATTGGCGTTGCTATAGCGGTCTTTTTTAAAGTCGGCGCAGCAAAATCAGGCGATCCTGAGGTTGTTATCTCAAGCAGTAATGCTATAAATTGGGGTTTGTCAGGTTTTTCAAACGCTACTGTTTGGCTTATTTTCGCGGCTTTTGCAATCGGACTTGGATATCAGCAGAGCGGACTTGGCAAGAGGCTGGCTTTAGCGCTTGTTAAAAAGCTTGGCAAATCTACGCTCGGACTTGGATATGCGATAGCGCTTACAGACGGCATCCTTGCTCCGTTTATCCCGAGCAATACGGCAAGAAGCGGCGGCGTTATTTACCCGATAGTAAGTTCCATTCCGCCGATGTTTGACTCATACCCTGATAAAAATCCGCGCAAAATAGGCGGATACATTATGTGGGTGTCTCTGGCTATCACATGTGTAACAAGCTCTATGTTTTTAACAGGTCTTGCTCCAAACCTGCTTGCCATCAGCACAGCATCGCAGGCAGGCGTTGCGGAGATAAGCTGGCTTGGCTGGCTTGTTGCATTTTTGCCCGCAGGTATTTTGCTCTTTGTCTTGACGCCGTTTCTTGCCTATATCATCTATCCGCCTGAGGCCACAGGCTCTAAAGAGGTTGTAACGTGGGCGAAAGACGAATACTCCAAACTCGGCGCGATAAAGACACAAGAGAAGTGGATGATAGCCATCTCCGTGTTTGCTCTTGTGTTTTGGATACTCTCTTCGGTGAATGCGCTAAAAGGCAGTATTATAGAGATAAATGCAACGACAACAGCGGTATTTGTTATCATCTTTATGCTTGCCGCCAAAATCATCTCATGGAATGATTTTTTGAGCAACAAGCCTGCATGGAATGTCTTGACATGGTTTGCAACACTAGTCGCTTTGGCAGGAGGTTTGAAAAACGTCGGCTTTTTGGATTGGCTCTCATTTATATTAAAAGGCGGACTTGAAAATCTCTCTCCGATAGCGGCTCTTTTGGGATTGGTGCTGGCTTTTTATCTATTGCACTATTTTTTCGCATCAACCACCGCTCATGTAAGCGCACTGCTTTTGATATTTATCTCGGCGGCAGGGGCAATTGAAGGCATTGACGTATATCTCGTAACTGTTCTTATGATGCTCTCTTTAGGTATCATGGGCATCATCACTCCATACGGCACAGGACCTTCGCCTGTCTATTTTGGCTCAGGTTATATCAAGAGCTCAGATTTCTGGAAGCTTGGCACGATATTTGGACTTGTGTATCTCGTGGTATTTTTGATTATAGAGGTTCCATGGGTTCTGTATGTTGTCGGAGATTTTATAACTCCTGCTATCACACATTAGATATAGAAACTCTGCCTTGAAAAGGGCAGAGTTTTTACATGAAAGGCTTTAAACAGCATACTGTTTTTGACTTGTTTGATTGGATTTTTGCGCCTGCGAGAAATGAAGCTTTAAAAAACGGCATATTTTTTTGATTTACATAAAAGAAAGGTGTAAACTCCGCTACCTGCTTTCGCAGCTGTAAATACCTTGGTTTATATGAAATGTACAAGTTTTGTTACTGTTAAGTTTGCTCCGCGCTATCTATTTTATCAAGGCTTACATAAGACGCATAAACTTTGTTGTTCTTGTATAAAAGATAAAAACATCGCTTATTGCGTCGTATCTGTGCTCTCTTCATCACACCCACTCTCTTTTCATCAATTCCTGCTCTCTCTCCGTCATGCCCGCGCAGGCTGGTATCCAAAAATCTTGCAAACAAACATAGGTTAATATGAAAAAGATTAATGTTTCAAAATTTGTCTTTTTTCTTTCATGCTTTTACTTTTGAAACTGTTTTTAGCTAGGATTCCCGCTTGCGCTGGAATAACAGAAGTGATGAAACAAAAATGAAGAAAAGATGATATTCGTTTGCCGTTCGGTCACTGGAATGACAATTTATTCCATCATACCGCCTCCCTCTGTCATAACTGTGAAAACAAACGAAGCGCTTTCGGTTTGCCGAAATGTTTCCTTGAAAACAGGTATCCAAAAAGACTTTTGCAAACATAAGACGTTCATAAGAAAAATTAACGTTTTACTGTTTTTTCTTTTCTTTCATGATTTTATATTCTATCAATTTGGATTCCCGCCTGCCTCACAATGACGACTAACATCGTATCGTTCGTGCGGGAATGACGGAAAAAAATATTCGCTTGTTGTTCTGTCGCTGAAATAACAAAAAAAGAGACGTGAATAACAGAAAAAGGTGCGAGGAAATGACAGAAGTGCCGCGAAAATCACGGAATTGGCAGGAGCTAATGAAACACAGAGGTAAATGACGAAAGACCGCCTTCATTATAATACCTCTTTTGCTGTTTCGCGTTTTACTCCCGACAGTTAAAACACTCTAATGCACAAGTCAAGGAAGGGGCTTTCTGCCAACACATAATCTGTAGGACAATTCTAAACATAACTCTACCTGTGAGGTGAGATTATTAATTTATCTTTTCTCCAGCGCCACTACGCCGTTCGTTGCTGTTTGTATCACATTATCGCCCGTTTTGAATACACTTTCATCTATCTTAA
>JAISNG010000039.1 GCA_031276365.1 Campylobacteraceae bacterium
GGCAGCGTCAAATTGATACCTGTTACGACAAAAACAAGAGAAAAAATGCTTGAAAACGGCGAAGTTGATTTGGTGATTGCAACTTTCAGCGCTACCGAAGAGAGAAAACAAAACTACAATTTTTCCGACGTGTATTATGCCGACGGAGTCGCTTTGATGGTAAAAAAAGACTCAAACATCAAATCATTTGAAGATTTGGACGACAAAAGTGTGGGAATAGTTCATGGCGCGACATCAAAGACGGTTTTGCAGGAGCATGCAAAAAACAGTAATATAAAAGTTAAATTTTTCAGTTTCGGTACGTATTTTGATGTAGAAATAGCGCTCAAATCCGATATGGTGGACTGTTTTGCCGCAGATAGGTCAATACTTTTGGGATACCGTACCAAAGATACCATCATCTTAGACAGCAAATTGTCTATAGAAGAGTATGCAGTTGCCTCCAAAAAGAGCGACACCGCTTTAGCAGAACTCGTAAATGAAGCCATAAATGAGCTTAAAACTTCGGGCGAATTGGACAAAATAGCGCAGAAATGGGGGCTTTAAACTATTTTAAAATCCAGCAAAAAGAGATATTATTTTTTGTTGGACGCTGAATATGCTTTAAGTTTTTTTAGCTCAATTTTTCCGAACATCTTACATGTGAATACTAAGCACGGACGGATTTTGCACGTCAATACGCCACGAAAGTTACCAAAAACAGCAAAAGAGATAATATTTTTGAAATATTTGTACAAATGGCAAAAAAAATGTTGCTTTATTTTCAGATTTCCAATATAATGCAACAATTTTTTTACAAAGGAGTGCGAATGGTAATAAATCTTGAAAACAGGACGCCGCACGAATTAAAAAACTTGTTAGACCAAGTTAAAATCTCCGATTTGCCGTTTGATGAAAAAAAAAGAGCGATAGAGGAGATACAAGCTAAACTCACGGGCGCACAAACCATCAGACAATCCCAAATCCTGCGGGACATAGACGAGGGTCAAGGCGATATGGACGATATAAGCGGCGAATAAAAGCCGCAAATTTTTTATTATGAAGTATTGCGAACTGCTTGAATGCTGCAAATTTTTGCAGAGTTTTAAACATATAAACTCTATTTTGCGTGTAGAAGACAGTATTTTAAAGATAAATTTTCAAACCTTTACACTTTATGCAAACTTAAAAAGAGGCGAGTCGTCGCTTTTTACATGCGAGCATTTTTATGCTTCTAAATATTATTGCGCACCGTTTGATACGCTTTTGGCAAAAAGATTTATAAATGCTGCTGTTGAGTGCATGGACGTAAGTTTAAACGACCGCGTATTAAACATCAAAGTTTCGCAAAAAAACAGTTACAAAACGACCTCTTCAACGCTTCGCCTTGAATTTACAGGCAAAAATACAAACGCGATAATTTTAGATGAAAATGAAAAAGTGATAGAAGCTCTGCGCCATATAGATGAGAGCGTTTCGTACAGAGCGGTCAAAGTCGGTGAAAAATTAGCCCCGCTTCCAAGTTTTACGATTCAAAAAAGTACAGATAAGATAGAAAATGTAGAGGCTTTTTTGCGTGCGTCTTATGAGGCAATGCAAAAAAAAGAGCTTGAAAGTTTTAAAGCCGCGAAAGCCGCCTTGCTGAATAAAAAAATAGACAAAATTCAAAATCTGCTTGACTCTTTGGGAAATGAACAGCAGCTGCAAAAAGAGGCGCATCAAAAGAGTATGGAAGCGGAGTTGCTGCTAATGCACAGACATCTTTTAAAGGATTACGAAAAAGAGTATGAACTAAGCGGCATTGACGGACAAAGTTACAAAATCACGCTTGATGGAAGGGTACAGGAGAGTATAGATAAACTTTTTGACAGAGCGAAAAAATTGAAACAAAAAGCCAAATCTCTCCACAAAGAGCGGCAAAATTTGAGCGAAAAACTTGAATTTACCAAACGGCTTTTGGATGCGCTCATAGATTCAAAAAGCAAAGAAGAGGCGGAGATACTGCTGCCAAAACGAAAGGCGGCAGATAAAAAAGACGACACGCAAAGCGCGTTTTACACATTTTTTGTAGAGGGCTGTAAAGTGTTGGTTGGCAAAAATGAAAAAGGAAATGCGGAGATTTTGAAAGATGCCAAAAAAAACGACATCTGGTTTCATATAAAAAATAGAGCTTCGGCTCATGTGATACTCAAAACCGATAAAAGCAATGTTCCTTCAAGTACGCTTGAATTTTGCGCAAAATTATGCGTAAATTTCAGCGCTCTTGGGGCGGGAGTTCATGAGGTGGATTTTGCGCCGCGCCGAAACGTGAAAATCACAAGCGGCGCACATGTAACATATACGGATTTTAAAACTATGCACATTTTCAAATCTTAATATATAGATAAAACTCAAGCGTAAATTTGATATAATAAAAGCAAAAAAGGGAATAAGCATGGATATTAAAAATATTATTAATCATGAACGGCTTGTTACGGGATTGGCTTTAGCCGCCGCCGCTATATTTATAGTCTGGCTTGACTGGGCTTTTATCACATGGCTTGTAATCGGCGCAATAGCCGCCATAGCGATTTATGAAACGGTTAAAATGCTAAAAATTGAAGATAACATTACAGTATATATTTATTCGCTGTTTGCATGGGTTTTGGCATATTTTTGTTCATCTCCACAGATACTTGTTTTCGGATTTTTGGTATTGGCTCTAAGTTCTATGGCATTTAAAAACAGTATGGATTACAAATCTCTCTTTCCTCTCATGTACCCGCTTGCACCGATGTTGTTTATACTTTCATTACCTCAGGATTTTGGTATGAAATATCTCGTATGGCTTGCGTTTATCGTATGCGCTACCGATACGGCGGCATTTTACGCTGGCAGAGCGATAGGCTGTACGCCTTTTTCGCCTGTCTCTCCGAAAAAAACATGGGAGGGAGTTTATTCGGGATTGGTTACGGGTGTGATATTCGGCGTGATAGTGGGCATTATTATCGACGTTGGATTTGCCGCTTCGTTGTTTGTTTCCATTCTTGTATCCACAGCGTCCATTTTTGGAGATTTGTTTGAAAGTTATCTGAAAAGAGGTGCAGGCGTTAAAGACAGCGGCAGCATACTTCCAGGACATGGCGGCATACTTGACAGAGTGGACGGATATCTGTTCGGCGCAGTTGTGATGGTGATACTTTTAAACCTTTTTAATATCGGCGCTTCTGCGAGTATTGATATCAGCGCTGAGCCAGCTTCCACGATAGAGTTAATAGAAGATTTTCTGAAAACTCTGAAATAATGGTAATCTTAGGCTCTACAGGCTCTATTGGGTGCAACACGCTTTTTATCGCCAAAAAATTCGGACTTAAGGTAAACGCCATATGCGCCAACCAAAATGTTGAACTGCTAAATAGACAAATAGAAGAGTTTTCGCCGAAATTTGTTGCGATAGGAGATGAGAGAAAAGCGCATGAAGTAAATCATGATAATGTGTTTGCGGGTAGCAGCGGTATTTTGGAGATGATAGATGCCGCTTATGTGCAAAACGCCGTATTGGTAAATGCGCTTGTCGGTATAGCAGGACTTGCTCCCAGCGCAAAAGCTCTTGAAAAAGGGTATAAAGTCGCGCTTGCAAATAAAGAGTCTTTGGTAACCGCAGGCGAATTTCTGGATATTTCGCGCATTGTTCCGATAGACAGCGAACATTTCGGACTTTGGTATCTTTTGAATGGTAGAAAGATTGCAAAACTTATCTTAACCGCAAGCGGAGGAGCTTTTCGGGATATGCCGCTTTCAAAGCTGAAAAATGCCAAAGCCGCCGAAGCGTTGAACCACCCAAACTGGAAAATGGGCAAAAAGATAACGATAGACAGCGCTACGATGATAAATAAACTCTTTGAGATTTTGGAAGCGCGCTGGCTTTTTAATACCAACAGCATAGATGCGCTGATAGAGCCGAAATCCATCATTCATGCATTTGTTGATTTTATTGACGGCAGTACAACCGCGCATTTGGCAAAAACCGATATGAAACTGCCGATAGCTTTCGCACTTTTTGGCGAAATTGACGAACCGATACTTACAAGTATAAATCTTTTGGAGATAAAAAATATAGAGTTTCGCGCTATAGATACAAACCGCTATGCAGCATGGCTGTTAAAAGACACGCTGCTTGAAAAGCCATGTTTGGGCGCAGTGTTAAACGGCGCAAACGAAGCCGCGGTAGAACTTTTCCTAAAAGGGCAGATAATATTTGCCGACATAGCCGAGTATTCGCTCAAAGCTGTAAAAGAGTTTGAAAATGCGCGCGCGCGAAGCCTTGATGAAGTGTTTTTATTAGATAAAGAAGTAAGAGCATTTTGCGCGCAAATATGATATTATCCATTTTTCAAAAAGATAACATGAGGGATTTATGAAAAGACGACTGCAAACAACGAGCGCGAGAGCGTTAAATCTCATAAAAGAGTTTATACATCTTGAGAGTTTCGGCGGCATACTGCTTTTGTTTACGACTATTTTTGCGCTTATCGCGGCAAATATTGAGGGCGTAAGCGAAATATATCATAGATTTTGGCAAAGTTCATTTGGAGTTATTTTCGGCAAATTCAGCGCGTCTTTGACAATGCATGAATGGGTCAATGACGTATTGATGGCGGTATTTTTTCTTTCTATCGGACTTGAGATAAAAAAAGAGATGCTTATCGGCAATCTCGCCTCCGTTAAAAAAGCGGCATTTCCGATTATTGCGGCGTTTGGCGGTATGATTGTGCCGATTTGTATATATTTTGGATTCAATTTCGGCGGAGAGTATGTGCACGGTTTTGGCATTCCAATGGCAACGGATATAGCGTTTGCACTTGGCGTTTTAATGCTTCTTGGAAAACGCGTACCGCTGGAGTTAAAAATATTCCTCGTAACTTTAGCTGTAGTGGACGATCTTGGCGCGATAGTTGTCATTGCGCTGTTTTATTCGGGCGGCATTGTCTGGTCTTATTTTTTCGCGGCTGGAGGAGCGCTGTTTTTACTGTTTTGTCTTAATAGATTCGGCATGAAAAATATTTTTGTCTATCTCATTGTTGGCATATTTTTGTGGTATTTTGTCCATCACAGCGGAATACATGCAACGATATCAGGCGTTTTACTCGCGTTTACCGTGCCTTTGAGAGTTGAAAATATGATGCGCAGTCCGCTTATCAGAGCAGAACACACGCTAAATCCTATGAGCGCATATTTTATCATGCCCATTTTTGCGTTTGCCAATGCGGGAGTTACGATAGGCGGCGAATTTGCTCTAAACGATATCACACTTGGCATTATGACAGGTCTTATCATCGGAAAACCAATAGGTATTTTTCTCTTTACATTTTTGTCTGAAAAATTCGGCGCGGCGAAAAAGCCCGACTCGCTCTCATGGCTTCATATATTAGGCGCGGGATTTTTGGGCGGCATAGGTTTTACCATGTCCATATTTATCGCTACGCTTACGTTTGGCGGCGCACTGCTTGAAGAGGCAAAACTGACAATCATGATAAGTTCGCTTATCGCAACTATAATCGGCGCACTGTTTTTCAGGCTGGTGCTTTTTAAAATAACAGCGGTAAAATCGTAACTTTAAGTATCACACTTATACAAACAGCCGAATTTAACGCTAAAAAGATGTAATTTTATATGTTTCATAAAGTAGCATAAAGCGACATATTTTGGTAAAATCATGACTATTTAATATGCTTTTTTGCAAACAAAATTTATAATAGTCGTCCAAACTAAGATTTGAGGAGTAACAATGAAAAATTTTCTAAAAGTTTTATTGGGAGTTGTTATATTTGCCGGCATATCAAACGCGGCAGAATATACCGTGAAAGTTTCACATGTTGTGAGTGCGAGCACGCCCAAAGGTAAAGCTGCCGACTTTTTTGCCAAAAGACTTGAAGAGTTGAGTGCAGGCAAGGTAAAAGTTGAAGTTTTTCCAAGCGCGCAGCTCTATAAAGATGAGGATGTTTTAAGAGCGCTTCAGATGGGAAATGTGCAGGTTGCTATGCCGAGCCTCTCCGTTTTCACGCGCATAACGCCTGAAATGCAGCTTTTTGATTTGCCGTTTATCTTTAGAGATAAAGACCATTTATACAAAGTCATGGACGGCAGTGTCGGCGGCAAACTTAAAAAGAGGGTTGAATCCAAAGGCTTGATTGCTATAGAGTATTGGGATGCGGGATTTAAAAATTTCTCATCAAGCAAAAAAGCCATCATAGAGCCTGTGGATGCTAAAGGTCAAAAGTTTCGCTCCATGAGTTCAAAAGTGCTTGAGGCGCAGTTCAAAGCCATCGGCGGCAATCCGCAGATTTTACCGTTTTCCGAAGTATATTCGGCTTTGCAGCAGGGTGTTGTTGATGCGGCGGAAAATCCGTATGCAAATTTTTATAACTCAAAGTTTCACGAAGTTCAGTCAAGTTATACTATAAGCGACCACGGTTATTTGGGTTATCTTGTCATCGTGAGTAAAAAGTTTTGGGACTCTTTTCCGGCTGATTTGAAACCATTGTTTACTCAAGCCATGAGAGAAGCTACCATCTATGAACGCGAAGAGGCGGCGAAAGACGATGAGAAAATTTTGGGACTTTTGAAAGAGTATGAGGCAAATTCAAAAGGCAAATTTAAAATATACACTTTAACCGAAGAGCAAAAAGCCAAATGGCGAGATGTCATGCAGAGCGTTTATCCGCAGTTTTACGGCATAATCGGCGAGGATTTGATAAAAGAGACGTTAAATACAAAATAATCTTGGCGCGGTGAAAATCGCGCCTTAACTTCTTAAAAGGTACTTCATGTTCAAAAAAGCATTTGATTTTGTAGATAACATTGTAGTTACTATGAATAAAACTATTGCTGTGGGCGGTATGGCTTTGGGTGTTTTACTCGCATTTGTCAATGTGGTTTTAAGATATGTGTTCAATGAGGGCTTTTCATGGGCAGGCGAGATGACAAACTATCTTTTCATCTGGTCTGCACTTTTTGGCGCTGCGTATGGATTTAAAAAAGGCATACACATTTCCGTTACGATACTTTTACATCTTTTTCCTATCGGGGTTGCGAAATTTTTTGTTATATTTTCCAGCGCGTTTTCATGTCTGTTTTTGTTATTTATGGCGTATTGTGGAGGAGAGCTTGTGCTGCTTACGGCGAGTTTCGGAGAGTTAAGCCCTGACTTGTGGAATATGCCGATATGGATACCGATGATAGTTCTTCCGATATCATTTGCCGCCGCATCGTTTAGGGCGGGTGAGAAAGTGTATGAGTTTGCAAGAACGCCGGCAGGAGAGATACTAAAAACAAGCGAAGAAGAGTTGGTGCACGACTCTGCCGTGAAAGAGTAGGATAAAACTATGATGATGATTACACTGTTTGTTTTATTGTTTGCTTTGATGCTCATTGGTGTTCCTGTATCTGTGGCTCTTGGCGCAAGCACGATAATAACGGCTCTTGTGTTTACGGATTTGGATGCTATGGGTCTTACGATGCATGTATTTGACGGGCTTAACACATATACTTTGATGGCGATACCGATGTTCATTCTGGCAGGCTCATTCCTCTCAAAGGGGAGCGCGGCGCAGAGGATAGTGAACTTTGCCAAAGCGATAGTTGGACATTTGCCTGGCGGTCTTCCGATATCGGCGATATTTGCCTGTATGGTATTTGCGGCTGTGAGCGGTTCGTCTCCGGCTACGGTTGTTGCCATCGGTTCGGTCATGTACGGCGCGATAAAAGAGGCTGGTTATCCCGCCAAATATGCGATAGGAACGATAGCTACAAGCGGAAGTTTGGGTATTTTGATACCGCCTTCGGTTGTTTTTATCGTTTACGGCGTAACAGCGGAGCAGTCCATAGGCGACCTATTTATCGCTGGTGTAATTCCTGGTATTATGCTCGGATGCATGCTGATGGCATTTGCCTTTTTTGGAGCAAAGAGACTTGGCTTTAAAGGAACCAAACCGTTAAGTTTTAAAGAGAGATTTAAAGCTTTTAAAGAGGCGTTTTGGGCGCTTTTAATTATCGTGATAGTTATCGGCGGTATTTACGGCGGTATATTTACGCCTACGGAAGCAGGAGCTGTGTGTGCCGTTTATGCTTTTGCGGTCTCCTTTTTTATATACAAGGATATAAAGTTAAAAGATGTCTATAAAATAATTTTAGACTCTGCTATGACGACATCCATGATATTTTTTATCATAGCAAACGCTATGATTTTTGCACACTTTTTAACAGACCAGACTATTCCTCATCAGATAACGCAGATGATTTTAGACGCTGATGTAAGCGCGGTTATGTTTCTTGTTATCGTCAATATCCTGCTTCTTATTATGGGACAGTTTATGGAGCCTTCATCGGTTGTTATGATAACCACTCCACTGCTGCTTCCTATCGCCGTTGCGCTTGGCATCCACCCAGTACATCTTGGCGTTATTATGATAGTAAATATGGAGATAGGCATGATAACGCCGCCTGTGGGCTTAAATCTATTTGTCGCAAGCGCGATAACAGGTCTTAGCCTCAAAGACGTTTTGGTAGCATCTTTGCCATGGGCGTTTACGATATTTATAGGACTTATAATTATCACTTATATACCCGCAATTTCACTCTGGCTGCCATATGAATTTCCACAGCATTTGGAAAATTTTAAAGAGTTTATCGGCGGAATTTTTTAACCATTACATGCAGGCAAAACCTGCATGTAAGCCAAATCTCCAAATGCTATCTTGTTACAAAAAGTAACACTGTTACAATAAAAAACAGATTATTTTGCACATGTCATGTTGAAGTCGTTTTTTAAATTTATAATTGTTTGTTATTTGAGTGCATAAAGGGGAGTTTTTATGAAAAAAGCTAAAAATTGGAGAGATTATACCCTCAAAAGTCTGGTTTTTTGGGTAATTGCGGGCATTATCGCAGGCATTTTTTGCGGATATTTTTTAACCGACAGGCAAGATGCGGAGATTTCGGCGTTAATGGATACACAAGAGAGTGTTTTGGTTTCAGTAACGCTGCCGAAAGATTCTGATAAAAGCGTACAACTACTTCTTGCTGAAAACTCCGCAGGAGATATCAGCGTAACAACAGACCATTTAAACGGCACTTACAGTGCGCTTGTAACTTCTTCACAAAAAGGTGAAGCAGTTGTAATATATGATTTCAACTTTAGAGCCGATACAAGTGTTAAAAAACTAATTTTCACGGCGTATGAGAGTAAAAATGACGGCGCTTATAGGATTCGCGGAGATTTGAAACTTCACATAAATTTCGGCGAAGGCGGAGTGGTTGAAAGTCTGGGCGGACAAAGCGCAGATATGAGATATTTGCACCACACAACGGACGTCATGGGACTTGGAGTAAATGTCAAAAAAGGTATAGACGTTTTTATCTGGGTTTTGAAACTGCTGGTCGGACCTATTATATTTTTGACGATAATCCTTGGCATTGTCGGACTTGAGAGTTTAAAA
>JAISNG010000052.1 GCA_031276365.1 Campylobacteraceae bacterium
CAATAAGGCTTGATGCAGCAGTTATTATCAAATCTATGTGGTAATCCGTAGGCATTCCTGAAAATACACCAGTAGCAAATATAATAATAACCAAAACCATAAATAATATTAAAAATGCAAAAAATAGTAGTATGTATTTTTTCATAATATCTGTATTCCTTAATTTTAAAAAATAATTTTTAGAGTATATCATAAATCTATATTTTTTCTTTCAAACATCTGACATCGTTTTTATAATCATATGTAGTTGTTACTGTTTGTAGTATAATTTTAAATTAAAATTTGTCTTATTTGTTACTATATGATAAAGAGTTGTTTTCAAGTCCGTACTCTCAATTCTACTTTACCTTTGCCGTCTTCATCTTTGATGATATCGCCAATTCGCTTTTTAATATCATGGAAGCCCAAAAACTGGGCTTTCAAGTATTTTAATCTGTTATATCTTCAAATTTGTATTCTTTAATCAAATCACCGTTTAAATAGACAGTTTCAAGGACGTTGTTAAATACATCCTTGTCAAGGTCGCGGACTATATATTTTCCGTTTATGTATTCGGCGCCGATTCTGCCGCTCTTGCTCTTTTTTGAAGGGTCGGTAACGGGATGTTTACATATTCCGCGCCATTTTCCATCAACTTTGATAGCGCTTGCCTTGTACGCAAAGCTATATACATCTCTATTGACTTTTTGAAGCAAAGCCGCTCCTACGCCGAAATTTACATTGTCCGCACTCCAGCCTTGTTTTGTTATAAGAGATAAAATCTTATCTATCATATCTATATTTATGCCGTCGCCCCAGATGATTCTCACGCTGTTTAGGAGTTTTCCGTCCGATGCATTTGTGAAGCCGAAATTGCCCGCCAAACTCTCAAGAGTGTAAGGGATAAGTTCAAGCGGGTTGCCGCTATCTGGTCTTATGACTACAGTCGCGCCGCTCTTTTTCACGCGCGATTTAAGCTCTTTGCCCCAAATCTCATCAACAGCTTTTTTATAATCATAACTATCGCTCACGCATGCCAAAATCACACCCTCTTTTGCATAAACGCTAAGCATGTTCGCAAATGCGTCTTTTTCATCTTCCCATGATGTAACAGTACTGTGTTCCATAGCTGGAATAGAAAAACCCGCGATATCGGCATTATAATACTCTCTTGCGCCCAAAAGAGATATGGTGGTATCCGTGCCTCTGAAATTCAAAAGATGGGCCATGCCGCCGATAAGTGCGTTTTCTTGACACGATACGCCGCGTGAAGCAAAATCATGCACCTTGAAATCGGCATTTTGCGTATATTTAAGCACAACTTTTTTCATTTTGTAAGAGTTTGTAGCAACTGTCGTCGGATACCACAAACGAAGTAAAAATGTCTCTATAAAGCCGACCAGCCAGCCAAATCTCGCATCTGTACTTTGAATACTGACAAGCGGGATTTGCACGGGATAGACGCTACCCTCTTTCACGGCTTTGATTTTGAGCGGGAAGTAGCCAAGAGTTCTTAACTCTTCAAACCCTTTCTCATTGAACGGCAGTCCGTGCGCCGTTATAATCTCTTTTGCCTCTTTTATATCATCTTTTGTGTACATTTTCATGAGCATCTTTTTGATGATATACTGCAAACCAAAAAATTTTACCTCTTCGCCCTCTCTTGCCTCAATATACGAAAACATTCCCTCGTTTTTGGGATATTGGGCAAAATGACTGTATTTATAGCTGTCGCTATCAAGTAAAAAATTCATCATAAACCTCTTTGGTCTATTTAAAACCCAAGCTCTCCGCTTTGGATGCAGGTTTTACTCTAAAGGCGCTGCCCTTTAAAAACCACAAAAGCTTAAATATTTGTAAGCTTTCTTATTATGTGGAAATGGTCTTCAAACATCATAGAGCGGTTCTCTTTTACCTTTGAAAGAGGTATCCAAAAAGCTTTTTTCGCATCGTCCCCGCCTTTGACTTTGGGCAGTTCCGCTTCGTTTAATTGCAGTAAAAAGGCATGTGTTACAGTTCTGCCGCGCGTGCTTCTATCGGGTTTATCAAAGACTTCAACTCTTTTGATACTGCCGTTTAAAACGCTTTTGGGGAGTTTTATGCGCGTTTCTTCTCTAAGCTCTTTTATCGCGCTCTCTTGAATCGTAAGTTTTCCATCCAAAAAACCGCCTGGAAGTGCGAACAGTCCTTTGCCAGGATTTCCGCCGCGTACAACCAAAAGAACGTGTCCGTTACATATCACAACGCAATCCGTCGTTACAAAAATTGGCTCATACGGAGCTTTGCTCCAAGCCTCTTTCATCTTGATATGGTCTCTGTACTCCTCTATCCTCTCCTGCCACTCTTGCGTTTTCATAAATTCACGAATGATATTTGCAACATTTTCTGGTATAAGTTTATCTGAAATAATGCCTTTGAAAAGCTCCTCGCGGATGGTTGTGGCGTTTATCTTTTTGTAATTGTCTATGTTTTTTAGCGTCCACTGCGGAAAGCTTTTGAGATAGTAACTGCTCTCGTCCTTGTCGTGTCCGATAATATAGACATTGTCGTATTTATAGTCGTATTTTGAAACTTTCTCCTGTATCTCGGCAAGCCATGGAGAATCATCAAATGGATAATCCGATATCTCTTCCATGTAAGTAGTGTAGGGTTTTAGCATCTCCTTGACGATACTTGTTGGAAAAGGATTTTTGATGCTTCTTGCTTCCGTAGCGGAGCCTATAAGCACAAGTGTATCGCCAATCTCTCTTGCATGTTTTAAGACGTACAAATGACCGTTGTGCAGAGGTTGAAAACGTCCGATATATATGGAAAGAGTCTTGCTCATTGCATCACCTTGAAGCTGTTTTTGCATTTTAAAAGTCAAAATTATATCACAGATTTATTTTCCGAAGCTATTTTTTACAAATAATTCTATGCATGTATCAATCAATACAAAGTTATACTCTTTAATGTTTAATTTAAAAGTCCGTTTAGAACATACTGCTCCCAATCTTTGCGCGGAAGCTCCTTTTTTCTTATCTCATGGTAAAGTTCTTCAACTTTTTTGCTATATTTGTCATACGGAAAATATGGAAAATGCATCAACCAAGCCTCTTTTATGAGCCTTAAAGTTATATTGTCCCTAAGCCACGCCGTGAAATAGTTGAAGCTGATAAAGACACATGAAGTAGCAAAAATGACTCCGATTATGGGTATGTGGTTGTTGATTTTGGGCATAAAAATATGCATGAGCGCAATAAACGGTATCAAAATGCAGGCACATATCAAAGCATACACGATATAGGCTTTTGTTATACTCATTCTAAAATTAAGTTTAGCAGGGTCAACATGCATTCCCTCATTATAAAGCGCATTTGCAGCAAGCAAATCCTTGTAACGGACAGGCTGTTTTGAAACAGTAAAAATATAATCAATCATACGAACTTTCAGAGATTTTTTACTCATTAAAACTCCTTTTTAAGCGTCTGTGCGCAACATTTATCTCAAATCATACACAAAAACATCTATCTTTGCGTTTAAAAGCGTGCACTCTATGATATTTTCCACATTTTCCCACTTTCCGCCCGCAAATCCGCACTCTATACGCGGCTTGAGCGCAAAGTCCGATATTCTGACACCTTTCAAGCACTTCATACCGTATCGGCGGCGCACCGTTTAAGCCAATTATCTCTTTGAGCTATCATATTTGCAACACACATATCGTTTTTTGCATCTACAAATTGAACTTCGCCAAAACCCTCTTTTTGCGCAAACCACTTCAGATAATCCTCGCATGGCTTCGCCCATCTTTTTGATAAGGAAAGCACAAAACCATTTCCTCATCCGCCTACGTCATTGCATATATGAGCTATTATCTTATGCCCTTTACACTGCTGGTTTACCACATCTCCCGTTATGTAAGAGAGTGCCGCCGTTTTAGAGTTTTGAAACCCTGTCTGCAATGATTGAACCAATTTCGCTTGTACTGCAAACCTCTTTGGCGTCAAACTGCGAAATATCTTTTGTCCTATAGCCGTCTTTGAGGACATCTTTTACGGCTGATTCTATCCTGTTTGCAGCGCTTATCTCATTTAATGAGTATCTAAGCATCATAGATGCGCTTAAGATAGTTGCTATAGGATTTGCAATACCTTGTTTTGCGATATCAGGAGCCGAACCGTGGATAGGCTCGTAAAGCCCTACTTTACCGCCTATGGAAGCCGAGGGTAAAAGTCCGATTGAACCGCTTATCATGCTCGCCTCATCGCTCAATATATCTCCGAACAGATTACTTGTTAATATCACATCAAACTGTTTTGGATTTCTGATAAGCTGCATGGAGGCATTGTCTATATACATGTGGCTTAGGGCAACATCGGGATACTCTTTTGCTATCTCTTCTACAGTATCACGCCACAACTGGCTTACCTCAAGCACGTTGGACTTGTCCACGGAGCAGACTTTTTTTGCCCTTTTGCGTGCTGTTTGAAACGCTATGTGCGCTATTCTTGTTATCTCGTCTTTTGTATAAACCATTGTATTATATGCTTTGTTTCCGTCATTCGCCCTCGGCTGTCCGAAATATATACCACCTATTAGCTCTCTTACTACAAGTAAATCCACACCTTTGACCACTTCATGCTTTAGCGTGCTGGCATTTATCAATTCGTCAAATACCGCCACAGGGCGCAAATTTGCAAACACTCCGAGACTTTTGCGAAGTTTCAAAAGTCCGCTTTCTGGTCTTTTTTCGCGCGGTAATTTGTCCCATTTCTCTCCGCCTATCGCGCCAAAAAGCACCGCATCAGACGCCAAGCATCCGTCAATCTTCTTTTGCGGCAGCGGTTCGCCCTTGACATCTATCGCTATGCCGCCCATAAGAAAATCGTTATAAGCTATCTCAAAATCCTCTTTGGAGCTTACGGCATCCAATACCTTAACCGCTTCGTCAATTATCTCAGGACCGATACCGTCGCCTTTTATCAAAGCTATTTTATAATTATTCATTATTTTACCTTCATATTTTTTTGCGCATATTTGATAAGTCCGCCCGCGTTTACAAGCTCTTGCATGAACGGCGGAATAGAAACGAATTTGTAAGTCTTATCGGCAGTTATATCAT
Organism: Campylobacteraceae bacterium; assembly: GCA_031276365.1. GTDB lineage: Bacteria > Campylobacterota > Campylobacteria > Campylobacterales > Campylobacteraceae > JAIRKW01. The sequence goes on from JAISNG010000052.1 coordinate 5,084, forward strand.
TGATTGTCCCGCCATCCAAATCTATCTCTATCTCGCTTCCATCTTTTATCGCATCTGTTTGCGCAAGCTCAAAGATAGGAAGTCCCATATTAAAAGAATTTCTATAAAAAATTCTGGCAAAACTTTTGGCTACCACAGCGCTTACTCCTGCGGCTTTAAGTGCGATAGGAGCGTGTTCGCGGCTGCTTCCGCATCCAAAATTTTCCCCTGCTACTATCACATCGCCGACGTTTAGTTTCTTGACAAAATCTGGGTCGGCATCCTCTAATACATGCTTTGCCAACTCTTTTGGCTCGGATGTGTTTAGATAACGCGCCGCAATGATTAAGTCCGTATCTATATTGTCGCCAAAACGCCATACTTTTGCTTTTATTTTACTCATAAAAATCCTTCAAAAAGATACGAATTGAAACTGCTATTTTAGCAAAATCTATTTATGAAAGAGATTAAAAAACATCTCAGGCGCATTTGACGCATCAAGCGTGTTATTAAAATCTATTTATGTAAGAGATTAAAGTTCAAAAGTAGAAAACCAAAAGCCAAAAGATTCCGATTAAAATCTATTTTATAGAAGAGATTAAAGAACACTTTTTAAAAGACAGTGTTCCATCCGTCATATCCGCACAGACGATATAATATTA
>JAISNG010000058.1 GCA_031276365.1 Campylobacteraceae bacterium
AGACCGTTCATATAGGCAGTAAGAGCAACGATTTCCAAGATTTCGCCGCGTTCTAATGCAGCTTTGACATCTTCACCCTTCATGCCGTCAACAATCACTTTTGCTTCTTCAAAAGCTGCTGCTTTTGCTTCTTCAAAAGTACCAAGTTTTGTCATACCATCAGCATCATATGGAGTTTTGAATACTGTTTTAACAGTAAATGCTTCGGCATAAGCCGTATTCAAATCCGTAACGCCGGTGTACAAATTCTTATAAGCAGGCATAATTGAACCGGGAACAAGGGATAGCGGGTCTTTCATATGATTGTAATGCCAATCAGACGTTCTATAATTCCCGACCCTCAACAAATCCGGACCTGTTCTTTTTGAGCCCCATAAGAAAGGTCTGTCGTAAGCATATTCGCCGCTTACGGAGTACTTGCCGTACCTATCTGTCTCAGACTTAAACGGTCTTATCATTTGTGAGTGACAGCCGTTGCAATTTTCTCTTACATATATCTGCTTGCCTGCAAGCTGAAGTACCGTATATGGCTGTGTGCCTTCAACAGGTCTGGCATTTTCCGCAAAGCTCGGAAGTACTTCCACAATGCCTGCATATGCAATTACTATAAATAGAAATACCGCAAAAAAGAATGGATTTCTCTCTAACCAACTAAACATCATTGCCTCCTTTACGCTGCCATAGGTGAAGCGCTTTGAGGTTCTTTCTCAAGTGCTCTGCCCGCAGTAATAGTTTTAACGACATTGTAAGCGAACATAAAGAAGCCGATTACATATAGCGCTCCGCCGACTGCGCGGACAACATAATAAAGATGCAACGCCGTAACGGTATCAATAAATGAGTATTGAAGACTGCCGAAAGCATCTGTTGCTCTCCACATCATACCTTGTGAGATACCTGCTATCCACATACTCGCGAAGAATAAAACGATACCTGTTGTTTGAATCCAAAATTGCGCTTCCATCAATTTTCTGCTGTAAAGCTCTCTTTTGACGAATCTTGGAACCATATGGTAGATTGACGCCATTGTCATAAAGCCAACCCAGCCAAGCGTACCGTCATGAACGTGTCCTGGAACCCAATCTGTAAAGTGCGCTAAAGCATTTACCGATTTAATGGAAAGGATAGGTCCTTCAAGAGTTGAGAACATATAAAAAGTCGAAGCGATTATCATAAATTTGATAAGCGGACTTGTTTTCAACTGGTCCCATTCGCCTTTCATAGTTAAAAGGATATTAACCGCACTACCCCATGAAGGCAAGATGAGAACTACCGAAAAGATTGAACCCATTGTCTGCATCCAGTCAGGAACCGTTTGATAGAGCAAGTGGTGTCCGCCTGCCCACAAATAAACAAACATCAACCCCCAAAAAGCGAACAGTGAAAGTTTATATGAGTAAACTGCCTGTCCGGACTCTTTTGGCAGAAAGTAATAGAGCTGAGCGATAATACCGACAGTAAAGACGAATGCAACTGCATTGTGTCCGTACCACCACTGTACCATAGCATCATTAGCGCCCGAATACATGGAGACAGAGTGCCACCAATCTCCTATTCCTGCTATCAAAAATGTAGGAACAGCCATATTGTTAAACAGATACAGCATAGCTATACCCAAAAATGTGGCTATATAGTACCATACGGAGATATAAAGCGCTTTTTCACGCCTGATACCTATAAGTCCGAAGATGCTAATTCCCCATAAAACCCAAAAGACAACGACTACTATATCCAAAGGCCACTCTAATTCAGCATACTCTTTTCCTGTAGATATGCCCAAAAATAGACAAACAACTGCAGCTAATATGAGTAAAAAATATACCCAAAAGTGCAATTTGCCGATGAATAAAAGAAACGGTGACTCAGCCAGCGAGACTTTAAGCACGCGTTGTCCAACATAGTACCATGTTGCAAAAATGCCGCTCAACATAAATCCGAAGATAACTCCAGATGTATGCAGAATCCTTAACCTGCTGAATGTACCATACTCGCCAAGTAAGTAATTCAGACTAGGAAAAGCCATTTGCAAGGCAATCACAACACCCAAGACCATACCTATAATGCCAAATAATATGGCGGCAAAGGTAAAGAGCTTGGCAACAGAATAGTCGTAGTTCAATGCATTCGTAGCCTGCATCAAATTCCTCCTAAGTAAAGTTTTTATGTCACAAGAATATCACATAATGCTGAGATTATAATACATTCAAGATACAAGCAAGCTTAAGAAGATTAACTATATCTTAAATAAAAATATCAGTTGAGCAGATTTAAAAACGCCCTTGTTTCGGGCATTTTAGAGGCTTTACTGTGTTGTAAAAATCTTATAACCCAAAGCAGGCACATTTTTTATAAAATCTTTGTGCGTTTTTTCTCTAATTCGCTTGATAAATGTCCTGATAGCCGCATCGTTTGGCTTTTGTCCCCATATATGTCGTCTTATCTCTTCATGAGAACCAAAAAAGTCCAGCCGCTCCGCCAAAAACGATATAAAAGCAATCTCTTTTTTTGTCAAAACTATCTTTGCGCCGTCTTTTATCAAAGCTTTTCTATTTTTGTCAAACTCATATCCGCCGCCAAGATCAACCGTATTGTCCGATAAAATTTTCTGCTGAGCCAACTCCGATATCAGAGATAAAAGTTCGTCGGGATATATCGGTTTAATGAGATATTTGTCCACGCCCGCGTCAATGGCTCCCAAAAGCTTCTCCTTTTCGCTGAATGCGCTTAGTACGATGATGAGCGTATCCTTTGATATGGATTTTATCTCTCGCGCCAAAGAGAGTCCGTCTTGAATGGGCATCAGCAAATCGGTTATAACGATATCGGGCTTGTATTTTTTAAATTTTTTCAAACCTTCACTGCCGTCTGCTGCCGTCAAAAAAGCCTTAAATTCACCTTGCACGGCGTTTGTAAGTGACTTTCGTATGTCTGCTTCATCTTCAACGTATAAAACGCTCAACTTTTCAAGTACACCGCTTGTCATGTATTTGTCTCCTTAACTGCTGGTATTTTAATGATAAATTTTGCACCGCCGTTTTCATTTTTCACGCATACTCTGCCGTCCATACTCTCTTCTATTATGGTTTTTACTATATAAAGACCAAGTCCCGTTCCAAGATTTGCATGTTTAGTCGTAAAATAGGGCTCAAATATCTTGTCCGCAATCGTGCTCTCAATGCCGCCTGCGTTATCAGCAACGCTTAATATCGTAAAATTACCCTCTCTAACAGAGCTGATTTTCAACACTCTTCCATCTAAAGGTTTATCCGAAAATGCGTCTTTTGCATTGCTGATAAGATTTAATATCGCTTGCGAAAGTTCATTTTTGTAGCCGTAAGCCGTGATATGTTCGTCTATATCAATCTCTATATTGATAGCCGTTCTCTTCAAAGAACCTTTCAAAATGGAGAGCGTATCTTCTATCATATCTTTGATAAAAAAGCTGCTTTTCTCTTTGTCGGGATTGAAAAAATTTCTGAAATCCTCTATCGTTTTGGACATCTTCGCTATCACTTTTTTCGCATGTTCGTACTGTTTTTGCATCTCTTTTTCATTCATAGAACGCTTTTTCATGGTAAATATTATGATGCCAAGCTCTGAGAGAGGCTGACGCCATTGATGGGCGATATTGCTTATTGTCTCTCCCATAGCAGCCAAACGCGCCTGCTGAAACATCAATCTGTCCTTTTCGCGGTTCTTTTCAGTCTCTTCGGCAACGCGTTTTTCAAGGTTTTGATTTAATTCTCTAAGCTTGCTTGTCTGCTCCTTCACCCTGTTTTCAAGCGTGGAGTTTAAAAGACTAAGCTCTCTTTCTTTTTTTTTCAAAGCTTCCGTAAGCATCACACTGTCCGTAACATCATATCTTATAGCAATAAACTCTTCTATATCGCCATTTTTGTCAAGTATCGGAGTTATCGTCGTATTTACATAAAACGTAGAACCATCCTTTGCCATGTTTTTGGCGGTAGTCTTAAACGTCTCTTTATTTAAAATAGTCTTCCAAAGCAGTTCAAAATTTGCTTTCGGCACATCCGGATGACGCACAATGTTGTGATTTTTACCGATAAGCTCCTCTTTGCTATAACCGCTGATTTTGCAAAATTCGTCATTTACAAAAGTAATAATACCGTTGATATCTGTCTTTGATACAATATTGCTCTGCTCTACCGCCCTTTTGTATTGTTCAAGTTTTTGTCCCACCTGTTATCCTCCAACTGCCGCCAAATAGCCAAAATACGACATATACACGCCGTATGCCGTTACTATAATGCCTGCTGCTTTTATTATGATACCTCTTGCTTTCTCTATTTTTATAAAAAAATTTGCCGCCAAAGCGATAGCAAGAAGCACGGGCAGCGTACAAAATCCGAAAACTATCATGACTAAAGCTCCATTTATAACGGAACTGCCTGCAACAGCCAAAGCAAGAAAAAAATAGACAAGTCCGCATGGCAAAAAGCCGTTAAAAACTCCAAGCAGATATAGACTTGATAAACTTTTTGACGCTTTTAAAAAGTTATAAATTTTTTTTACCACAGGTTTTAAAATAAAAGAGCTTTCAATGTATGTTAAAAATCTTGCCTTGCCAAGCAACGAAATGCCAAGCGCCATCATAAAGCATCCGACCGCAAACCACAAATATCCCTGAAATTTGTCCGACAAAGAGACACTCTGTCCCAAAAATCCAAAAAGTGCGCCCAAAAACGCGTATGAACTAATGCGCCCAAGATGGTAGATAAAATGAAAAAACAGTTGAGCGCCCAAAGCGCTGTTTTTGCCTGTTTTATATCCGCTTATGGCTATCACAAAACCTCCGCACATGCCTGCGCAATGAAAGCTCGCGCTAAACGCTACCAGCAGGATTGTCGCAAAGCTTACGGCATTCATATCATGCGGTTAGAGTCTTTTTGCAAATTCGGCAAATATATACTTGCTCTCATGAGGTCCAGGACTTGCTTCTGGATGATGTTGTATTGAAAATATCGGCTCATTTATATACTCAAGCCCTTCTATAGTGTTATCAAAAAGGTTCATATGCGTGATTTTGGCGATTTTGCAAATCTCTTCTGGAACGCTGTAGTTGTGATTTTGCGCAGTTATTTCAACACTTTTGCAACTCTCGTTACGCACGGGGTGATTGCCGCCATGCTGTCCGAATTTCAGTTTATAAGTGTCGTATCCATGTGCGATTGAGAGTAGTTGATGCCCCAAACAGATGGCAAACATCGGGATTTTCGCTTTGATGAGTTTTTTTAACTCTTCAGCCTCTTTTTTTAGTATCAGCGGGTCTCCCGGACCGTTTGATAAAAATACTCCATGTATTTCGCCCTTTTCAAATCTTTTAACAATTGCATCGGCTTTCGTATCATACGGCACAACTTCAACGCTTATGCCGACTTCGGAGAGTTCGTTCAGAATATTTCGCTTGATACCAAAATCAAACGCGGCAATTTTTTTGTTCAAAGCATGAGAGGCTTTTTTGTATTCAAGTTTTGTATCGTCCCAAACGCCGTTTTCATGCATATAGCTCTTTTTTGTGCTTACCTGCGGCATATAGTCAAACTCTTCAATGCGCGGCGAGTTTGCAAGCAGATTTTTCAAAACTTCCCTGTTGCTCTCTTTGGTGGAAGCTATCATCATTTGCGGACCGTTTTCGCGTATCATTTTTGTCAAAAATCTTGTATCAACATCGCAAATGCCAAATCCGTTATACTTTTTCAAAAACTCCGAAAAAGAGATTTCACTTCTAAAATTTGAAGGAATATCGTTAAGATTTCTTATAAAAATGCCCGAGGCATGGACGTTTGAACTCTCCATGTCATTGTCGTTGCAGCCTACTATACCGATTTCAGGCATCGTAAAAACGATAAACTGCCCTGCGTAACTTGGGTCTGTGATAATCTCTTGATAGCCTGTCATGGAGGTATTAAATACTATCTCGCCTACTCTTGTTCCCTCCGCTCCAAACGACTTGCCCTCTAAAAAAACGCCGTTTTCTATGTATATCCAGACGGGTTTCAAGCTCATTTTATCATGCCTCTTTTTCTAAGTTCTTCTTCGTAAAGTCTTTCAAAGACAAGGTCGTATTCTTCGGTTCCAGGAATCAATTTTCGCTTGTAATTGTCTATCTTTTCCAGCACAATATCCTGCGTTTTTTCATAAGTTTTGAGATACTCTTCAATAGCATTGTAGATGACGTTTTTCACTCTGTTTTCCGAGACTTGATACTTGACAAGCGCATTTTTTTGCAAAGCATTTAAAATGCGGTGAGAAAGGTCTGAATATCTCTCCTCAAAAGAGAGTATCACTTTATAATCTTTCGCCAGCCTTTTTTTGACAAGCCAAAACATATTTCTGCGGTCAATCTGCATGAACTCCATCTCGTCGGCATTCTCTTCAAGCATTTCGGAGACTCTCTGCTCAAGCGCCGCCTCTTTATTTATCTCTTCAACAATAAGAATGTTGGCGCTCTGCGCAATCGGTTCAAATCCTTTTTGAAGCGTAACAAACCCGCAGTTCAGTAAATCTACAGCTATTTTGCTTGCGATATAAGGAGCGTGTGGTAGTCTTATCTTCATAAATGACCTTTTTTTTATTTTTGTGATTGTAGCCTAATAAAGGTAAAACTACGTTTAGCTAAAAAGCACAGCGGAGGCTATAGGACTATCGTATCAAACCTTTCCGCTCCCGTAGAGATAATGCCGACTTTTGTCTGCGCCAGCTCTTCTATTCTTTTTATATATTTTTTTGCGTTCTCGGGAAGCTTGTTGTAAGAGCGTACGCCCTTTACGCTTTCCCAGCCTTCATGTTCTTCGTATATCGGCTTGATATCGTCCAGATTTTCAGGCAAAGTTGTGTAACGTTTACCGTCTTTTTCGTATGCGATGCAGATTTTCACCTTTTTAAATCCGTCTAAAACGTCAAGTTTCATCAACGCTATCTCATCACAGCCGTTAATACGTGCGGCATATTGGCATGCAAGCGCGTCAAACCAACCGCATCTTCGCGCGCGCCCTGTCGTCGTGCCGAATTCATGTCCGTTTTTTCTCAGGATATCGCCCGCTTCGCTGAAATCTTCAGTCGGAAAAGGTCCGTTGCCGACTCTTGTGCAGTAAGCCTTTACGATAGCCGTTACTTTACCTATATCTTTTGGGCTTAGTCCGAGTCCAGTGCATGCTCCTGCGGCTACTGTGCTTGAGCTTGTTACAAACGGATATGTTCCATGGTCAATATCCAAAAGCGCACCTTGAGCACCCTCAAGCAAAACTTTTTTGCCCTCTTCAAGATATCTCCAAAGAAGCGGAGTTGTATTTGTCATATATGGCAACAGCTCTTTTGCGTAAGCCTCAAGTTCCGCGCCAAGCTCCTCTTTGGAAGTCAATTTAATATTAAGAGCTTTAAATACGACTTCATTTACCCTGAAATATTCCAACAGATTGTCAACAAGTTTTGGAATATTTGCAAGCTCTCCAAGCCGAAAGCCAACGCGTTCTATTTTAGCCGCGTATGATGGACCTATGCCCATGCCCGTCGTTCCTATCGCATTTTTACCGCGAAGTTTTTCGCGCGCCAAATCTATCTGCGCGTGAAAGCTTAAAACCATATGCGCCTTGTCGCTTACAAACAGTCTCTTTTCAATATTTTTGAATTGCTTCATCTCTTCAATGAGCGCTCCAGGCGCAACGACAACGCCGTTTCCGATAATATTTACTGCTTTGGGATTTAGCACGCCTGAGGGTATCAAGTGAAGCGCATATCTTACGCCGTCCACAACTATCGTATGTCCTGCGTTATGTCCGCCTTGATATCTGCATACCACATCATAATCTTGAGCCATCATATCTACTATTTTGCCCTTGCCCTCGTCTCCCCACTGCGCACCTACTATCAAATCCGCCTTACCCATTTTATTTTTCCTCTTCAGTTTTTATAATCGTCTCAACAATCGCATCTGTATATAAGCCAAACCCAGCGCTCTCATGTCCTTCAAAACGATAAGTTCCACCGCTTCCCAAAATCTCATTTTTATGTATGAAACTGAAAAACAGAGTGTCATAATAGCGCATTTTCGAGTAAAACAGAGGCGCTATGACAAAGTTTTGATAAGATATTTTGCTGGCTTCAGAATACAATTTTACAAGTTCGTCCTGTATTGGTTTAGGTGAAATATCCATGACTGCGGATATCTCCTCTTTTTTTTCTATTTTGGCGAGCAGCTTAAGCCATTTTTCGTCTATTTTCAATATCTCCTCAAGTTCGCCGTTTTGAAAAATACTCAAGGGAACACCCAATATTTTTGATATGATTTTTGGAATTTTGATATTGCTAAGATACAAAAGCGGCGATATATTAAAACTCTCAAAAACTTTAGCGGCGGCATCCATGCAAAGAGTTAAATTGCTCTCTCCTATAAATTCTGCGCCTATCTGATTAATCTCCGTGCTTGGATAATGAAAAACAGGCTGAATATAAAACCACTTTTTCTGTTTCGTCGCGCGCCCAAGTCTTCTTGTTATAATTCTCACAACATCAAGAGTACTATCTGCTCTTAAAGATATGATGTGATTTGAGGCATCGGAAAATCTTATCAATTTTCTCTCATCTACGCTTTGGTGTTGGTGGTATGAAAAAAATGGGGTTATAATCTCTTCAAAACCCTCTTTGCATAAAATATCGCTCGCAACCGTTTCTATTTCGCGTTTAAGCTTTGCGCTTTTTGCAAAGTAGAGTTTGCTGCCCTGTGGTATTTCATGCTCGTAAATCACTTTACGCCTTTGAAAAATTTTGAAACAAAAACGCGGTTTGCCGCGCCGTCATACGCTCTTTCTCCAAGTTCGTCAAGCGCTAATTCAACAGCATTCAACGCCCACGCTATCTCGTATGGAGCTATCAAACCCATGTTATTTATGCGGAAAAGTTTATCTTTAAGCTCATCTTGACCGCCCGCGATATTCACGCCGTATCTTTTCTTAGCAACAGCTCTTATCTCTTTGGCTCTTTCGTGATAAACCGTATTCATCGCAAGCGCTGGAGATTTGGGATATATTTTAAGTCCTATCGCTTCCAACGCCGCCTTTGCACTCAAAGCCCTTGTTTTTGTATCTTCGTAAAATTTCTCAAATCCCTCTTTCTCTATCAGCTCAAGCATAGCTCTAAGTCCGATGATAAGCGTTGTTGCAGCAGTATAAGCAGTGGTGTTTTTGCGTTGGCTTTTGAGTTCTGATGCGAGATTGAAATAAAAACCACGCGGAGCGCTTTCTATTTTTTTCACAGCAGCCCCGCTAAGTCCTATCATAGCAAGTCCTGGGGGAAGCATGAAAGCTTTTTGGCTTCCTGTGATAAGAACATCTATATGCGCGGTATCTATCTTTTCAACACCGACCGCCGTTATACCGTCTGCGATTACCATAATATCTTTATTGATACTTTTTACAGCTTTAGCGATGCCTTCCACGTCATGGCGAAGTCCGCCAGCGCTTTCGCATATTTGTATGCAAAGCACGTCAATTTCGGGATTTTTATCTATTTCGCGCAGTATGTCCTCAATACTTGCAGGAGTATCCCAACTATATTTTAATTCTGTACAGGCAATATCGAAAGCTTTACAGATTTTGCCAAATCTCTCGCCGAATTTTCCGGCATTTATACTTAAAGCGCGCGATTTGCAAAGATTTGTAACTGCCGCTTCCATGGCGCCAGTTCCGCTTGAAGCGAGCATAAGAACTTCGGGCATATTCATTATTTTGATTAATTTTTCTCTGACTGTTTTAAAAATCTCTTCAAACTCAGGCGTTCTGTGGTGAATAGTCGGAACGCTCATAGCAGCCCTTATAACTTCGGGTGTTGGAGTGGGTCCTGGTGTAAAAAGTAACATTTCCAAGCCTTAAAAAAAATAAGCGTATATTTTAACGCAACAATCCTTGTTTTGAGTTGAGAGAGTAAATTTTTATCAGAGGAAAACAATCTTTAAAATCACGGGGAATTAAACACGAGAGCGCAATGAGTGCGCTCTTATACTTCAGGTCAAAATTTGTAGCCGACGTTAAGGAGATACGTGTTATTTGGTTGAACCTTTGCATTAAAATTATAGCCCGAATACCTCATGCCTCCTTCCGCTTCGCCGAATATACGCTGCCTAAACTCTGCACCGATAAAAAAATGTTCAAACTCTGCATTTACACCAAGATTTACAGTGCCAAAAAGTCCGCTCTCATCAAAAAAGCCAGACTCTTCGTAGCTAAACATACCAAGACCAAGTCCTATAAACGGTTTGGCGATATCAAAACCTTCATAAACATACGCGCCGCTTGCCATAATATAGTTAGCATCGCAATCTTCGCAATTGATATTTGTGTAAGAGAGTCCGAATTGTGCATTTGGCATACGGTATCCGCCGTATATCTCAAATGTGCCGCCGCTATCCGAATTACTTGAACTAAAACCAGCTGCAGACACTTCCGTATCTAAATTTGTTGAACCTAAACCGAGTTTTGCGACAAATCCGATATCTGCCGCAAAAAGCGTACCACAAGAAAAACAAGCGGCAACAGCCGCAGTTAAAATCTTTGTTTTGGAACACATTGTTCCTCCTTTAAAAATTAAATTAAAAAAAACCTCTTTTAGAGGCAACGCTTTTAAAAATACCTCAAAAAAAAACCAAAAACTTGCCAAGCATAATATAACTTCACCATGGTAAATTGCAAAAAAATTATATCCAACTTAAGCTTTCAGTATAATTAATCACTATAGGGAAGCGATTTTGGATAAATTTTATATTGAGCCAATTGATTTTACAGATGATGAGATAAGAAATTTTTATAAAAACATCGGTGAAAAAGTTAAAAAAATAAGAGCAGAAAAAAATGTCAGTCAATTGGAGCTTGCCCTTGCTATCGGCTTTAAAACCGTCTCATCAGTAGCTAAACCAGAAATCCTTATAGACAATAAGCATTTCAATCTTGAACATTTATATAAAATAGCGAAAGTTTTAGAAGTAGATATAAAATATTTTTTTGAGTAGATAGATTGTGGTTTGGTTTTCACGAATGCAAAATTTAACTTACATGCAAGCAGAAACTTCGCGTATATTTTTAAGATAAGATTTTGAATAAATCCCCCAAAAGGGGGATTGAAGAAGAGTTAAACTAACTCTATAAATGCCATTTCAGCGGCATCGCCGTGGCGTACTCTTGTCTTGATAATCCTTGTATAACCGCCGTTTCGCTCAAGATACTTCGGAGCTATTTCGGTTACAAGTTTTTTTACCGACTCTTTGTCCTGCAAGACGGCAAATATCGCTCTGTGTGCGTTTGAATCGCCTTTTTTTGCTCTTGTGATAAGTTTTTCAACAAAACCTCTAAGCTCTTTTGCTTTCGGAAGAGTCGTCTCTATCTTTTCACTTTTGATGATGGCGATAGTCAAATTTTTCAAAAGCGCGCCTCTGTGAGCAGAAGTGCGTCCGAGTTTTCTATATCCATGTCTATGTCTCATTGATTTTCCTTATTTCGCTTTTAATTCGCTGACTTTTTTTATCAAAAACTCAGCATCTTCGGAGGAGAGGCTTCCGACAGGAAATCCTATCTCTTCCATGACGGCTTTTATCTCATCAAAAGATTTCTTGCCCAAATTTTTCAAGCCTTTGAGTTCGCTGTCGCTTAAAAGCGCAATCTCCGCAACATACTTCATCTGCGCTTTTTCAAGCGAATTGAAGCTTCTTGCGCTCAAATTCAGTTCGCTGATATTTTGCAGAAGAATGGCAAATTTACCTGCATCCGAATCTTGAACGCCAATACTTGCGTCAAGTACGTTGTTAAACACCCTCATCTGTTCATACATGGCTTTCAAAGAGTGCTTAAAAGCGTCTATCGGAGATATCTGCCCGTCTGTTTCTATAGTGAATACCACCTTTTCATAGTCAGGATTGTCCTCAATAAGGATATTTTCAATATCATACATAGCTTTTTTCACAGGCGTAAAAAATGCGTCAAGCACTATAAAACCATCGCTCGCATGCTCTCTTATTATCTCGCTCGGCACATATCCGATGCCGCGCTCTATAACAACTTCAAAGTTAATCTCCGCATCTTCGTTGATAGTCGCAAGGTGAATCTCAGGCGTTACTATATCGACTTCTTCATTTATAAGGTCTGCACCCTTAATCTCTTTTTGACCCTTGAATGAATAGTTTACTACCACTTTCGGACTGTCGTTTTTTATCTTGAAACGGATAGCTTTCAGGTTGATAATAAAATTTGCCACATCTTCAAACATGCCTCTTATACTGTCAAATTCATGCGCAACACCGTCTATTTTGACCGATGTCGGAGCGAAACCGACAGTGCTTGCATACAGCAAACGACGAAGCGGGTGGGCCAGCGTTATACCAAATCCTGCTTCAAAAGGATATGCGCTGATTTTAAGCCTATTTTCGCCTATATTTTCTATTGCCAGTTCTGTCGGAACATAAGCTGACGTGTTAATTTTTGTCATCATGTATGCGCTCCTTATTATTTAGAGTAGAGCTCTATAATCAATCTCTCCTCTATCGGAATGATAACCTCTGCTCTTTCGGGCAGTCTTGTGAAAATGCCGAATACCTTCTCCTTATCCACATCTACCCATGAAACTATGCCCGTTTGCGCGGTAAGTTCAAGCGCTCTTTGAATTTGAGTATTTTTTTTGCTCTTTTCGCAAACCTCTATCTTTTGACCCGCACGGACTCTGTATGATGGTATGTCAACTCTCTCGCCATCTACCAAAATATGTCCATGCGTTACTATCTGCCTTGCAAATCGCCTTGTAGTTGCAAAACCCATTCTATAAACAACATTATCAAGTCTCTGCTCAATAAATGTTATAAGGTTTTCGCCCGTATTTCCCTCTTTTCTAGCAGCGTCTGCAAAGAGTTTGCCAAACTGTCTCTCGGAGATTCCATACATAAATTTTGCTTTTTGTTTCTCTTTTAACTGCAATCCGTATTCGCTTAGTTTTGCTCTTCTTTGTCCATGCTGACCCGGAGCGTAAGGACGTTTATCAAGCGCGCTTTTGCCTGAAAGCCTTCTTTCGCCTTTTAGAGCAAGGCTTACTCCCAATCTTCTTTCAAGTTTTTCAACTGGTCCTCTATATCTTGACATCTTTAATCTCCTGATTTATTATACGCGGCGTCTTTTTGGAGGGCGGCAGCCGTTATGAGGCAGAGGCGTAATATCTTTTAAGAAAAGTACGCGTATGCCTTCGCTTGCTCCTATACTCTTTATGGCTGTTTCACGACCAGACCCTGGTCCTTGAACTTTAATGCCAACCTCTTTTATCCCATGCTCTTTTGCTTTATTAAGCGCATCTTCCACCGCTTGCTGTGCCGCGTATGGAGTTGATTTTTTGCTGCCTTTAAAGCCAAGAGAGCCTGCGCTGCTCCAAGCTATAACATTTCCCATCTCATCAGCAACCGTTACGACAGTATTGTTAAATGTAGCGGAAACATATATAACGCCTTTGGCGATATTTTTCTTTACAACTTTTTTTCTTGCAACTTTCTGTTTTGCCATATTAATGTCCTAACTTGCTTTTGAGCCAACGGTCTTCTTTTTGCCCTTGCGGGTTCTTGCGTTGGTCTTTGTTTTTTGTCCGCGCACAGGAAGTCCTTTTCTGTGTCTTATGCCGCGGTAACTTCCTATATCCATGAGCGACTTGATGTTCATGGCGACACTCTTTCTCAAATCACCCTCTACGGTGAAACGATTTTGGATTTCATTTCTTATGGCAGCAGCCTCATCTTCGCTGAGTTCTTGAACTCTTTTGTTGTATGAGATGCCGGTTGCATCCAAAATCAAACGTGAAGTATGAAGACCAATGCCGTAAATATAGGTTAGTCCGTACTCAATGCGTTTTTTATTGGGTAAATCTACACCTGCAATTCTTGCCATCTACTTATCCTTGTCTTTGCTTATGTTTTGGATTTGCGCAAATAACTCTTACGACGCCTTTACGCTTAATCACCTTGCACTTATCGCACATCATCTTTACAGAAGGGCGCACTTTCATTCTCTTCTCCCAAATTTATTCCACTTGAGTAAACGGAAGAGGTTTGAAGAAAATATTTCAAACCAATTATTGAAAAAATAAGTGGTAATTTTTTCAATAATTCTTCACGCAGTCTTACAAAAAGGGCTAATTATACAAAAAATTAACTGATAGCTTACTTATATCGGTAAGTTATGCGTCCTTTATCTAAACTGTAAGGAGTAAGTTCTACTTTGACCTTATCTCCGGGCATTATTTTTATATAATGCATTCTCATCTTGCCTGAAATATGACACAATATCTTGTGATTATTTGCAAGCTCTACTATAAAATTAGCGTTTGGCAACGCTTCAGCTACTTTGCCGTCAAGTTCAATTACATCATTTTTTGCCATTACTCCTCCATTTAAAATTCTCTGTCAATAGATAAAATTTTTGCTTTTTTATCTACTATGGCTATTGTATGTTCCCAATGGCTTCCTCTTAGTCCGTCTTCGGACACCACAGCCCAGCCGTCTTTCAAAACTTTTGCTTTACCGCTTGTATGGCAAATCATAGGTTCTATGCAAAATGCCATACCTTCATGCATCTTGTGTCCCTGATTGGCTTTACCTTCCAGATAGTTCGGTATTTCAGGCTCTTCATGAGGACGTCTTCCTATACCATGTCCGCAGTAGCCTCTTAATGGAGTAAATCCCTTTTGCTTGATAAAATCTTCTATACATGCAGACAACTCTTTAAAACGCATGCCGTCTTTTACGATATCTATCGCATACATCAAAGCATCATACGAACAATTGATAATCTCTTCATCGTCTTTGCTGATTTTTCCAACGCCGATTGTTCGTGCAGCATCTCCATACCAGCCGTCAATCTCAACGCCTATATCAAGTCCGACTATATCGCCCTCTTTCAGGACGTAAGAGCTTGGTATGCCGTGGATTATCACTTCATTTACAGAGATGCAAACGCCGCATGGAAAGCCGTACAAGCCCTTAAATGCGGCTCTTCCGCCAAGCGATTTGATATACTCTTCGCCAAGCGCATTTAACTCTCTTGTGGTAATTCCTGCTTTTACATGTTGTTCAAGGTAATCTAAGGTTTTGGCAACCGCCCTTGAGGCGGCTGCGATTTTTCTAATCTCTTCGGGGCGTCTTAAATTAACAGACATTGATTAAAGACCGATGGCGCTTAGCGTCTCGTATTTACTCATATATATTTGCGCTTCTATTCTTCTCATAGTATCAAGTGCAACTTGAACAACAATCAAAACAGATGTTCCGCCGAAAAAAAATGTTACGCCCAAAAGTTGTACAAGCACCCATGGAAGCGTCGTTATAATAGCCAGATAGATAGCTCCGAAAAATGTCAAGCGGCTTGCTGTTTCATTTAAAAACTCCGCCGTACTCGCACCTGGACGAACGCCTGGGATAAATCCGCCCTGTTTTTTGAGGTTTTCGGATATATCTTTTGCATTAAATGTGATTGAAGCATAAAAATAGGCGAAAAATACAACAAACAAAAACATTAAAACCTGAAAAAAGTAACCGTTCGGACTTAAAAAGTCATTGATAGCTTTGATAGTCGGATTTGAGCTTGCCTGCAAAATAGTTGATGGAAACATCAAAACAGCCGAAGCAAAAATAGGCGGAATAACACCGCTTAGATTGATTTTGACAGGAACATAGTTCATTATGCGCTTGTTTTGGTTTTGCATGACAATTTTTCTTGAGTATGATATGGGGATTCTTCTCTCGCCAAGCTCTATAAATATAATCGTCAAAACAGTAGCTATTATGATAAGTACAACAGCGATAAGAATATAAAATTTAAGTTCTCCCGTATTTAAAAGAGTGATGGAACCGATTATGGCGGTTGGTATGGAAGAGACTATACCTGCAAAAATGATAAGGCTCACACCCTGTCCGACACCATGTTTTGTTATCTGGTCGCCTATCCACAACAGAAGCATTGTACCTGCAAGCATACAAACAGCGCAAATAGGAACAAACTTTGACATGTCTATCATGATAGCATCACCGCCCG
>JAISNG010000088.1 GCA_031276365.1 Campylobacteraceae bacterium
ATACCGAAACATTTTGATACGCCTCCATGTCCGCATAAACAAAAACATTGTCTTTATAGACTTTCTTTACATGTTGAGTTATGACAGAAACTATATCGCCGTTTCGCACTCCCAGAAGCTTGACAACACCGACTTTTGGGACAAAAATATTGCCCTGCGAATCAACAGTAAGCGGCTGTTCAAACTCAAACGCGCCCCACATTTTCAAAATTATTACATCGCCGATATTGATACGATAATCGGGATTATATACATGCCGCTTGACATTTGCAAAGTTGCCTTTGAACATGTGCGAGCCAAAAACGCTGCTTTGCGCAGCAGGGAGGCTGTTGTTTTCTATGAGCGTTATCGCGCCCGTATCTACGGCTGAGAGAGCAAACATGGCTGAAGTCAGCATTAAGATTATATTTTTCATCAGTATTTGTGGTCCTCTATAGTGGCTTTTATCAATTGCGCGATACCGTACAGCAAAAAAAGTAAGGCAAGCAGTGTGATTAGATTGTATATTTTGCGCGGATATTTTGCGCTTTCGGGGATAGAAGGCATCTGCACGACGGAGAGATATTTTATCTGTTTTGTGCTTTCTACGCGCGCCTGTTCTACCGCCTGTAAAGAGAGTTTATAAAGCTCTTCGGCAAAATTAGCCTCTATGCTTAAAGTCTGATATTGCGAAGCCAAGATATTTGACGCATTGTCTGATTTTTTGGCGACACGGTTTTGTTCTTTTCGTATTTGAGCTTTCAGCGCGGCAATTTCGCCTTTTAGTGTTACAATCTGTGGCGCGCTATTTTGCAGATAAGATGACAAAGCCGCAAGTTCCGCCTCTTTTTTCGCAAGTTCGGCTTCAAATTCCAAAGCAAGATTTGCCTGTGAGCGCGCCTGTTCTATCGGGTTAAAAATGCCGTAAGTATTTTGAAAATTTAAAAGCGCCTCTTTTGCCTCGCTAAATCTGTTTTCGGATTTTTTAAGCTCCTCTTCGGCAAATTCAAGCTGTTTTCTTGACATAACATGAGAGAGTTCATTGACAAAAGCTTCGCTGTTTTTGAGTATGAGAGCTGAAAGTTTTTGCGCATCTTCGGGCTTAAACGCTTCCACGTTTATCTTCAAAAGTCCGCTCATGTCGTCATACGCAATCTTCACTCTATTTTGATAATACTCCAAAAAATCTTCCTGCGGCAAAAAACTGTAAAATCTATACAAAAAGTCCGATTTTTCCGCCGCATATATTTCGCGTATATTCATCTCTTTTTCGAGATTTTTCAGCATGTCAAGCGAATGTATATACTCTTTCAAATAGAGCGTATCCTCTTTCGAATTTGTATTTATACCCACAAGCGCAGCAAATCCGCTGCCTGCCATAGAGGACGAATCCTGCGATTGTCTGATGGAAACAACGCTTTCGCTTACGTATCGTTCAGCGGCAAAAAAGAGATAATAAAAAACAGCAAGCACAAACGGCGCAACGACTATAATGATAAAATTTTTTGTCAAAAACCATGCACCGACTCTTTTGCGGTAAGCGTCCGTGAAAAAGAGTTTTGGGTTATTGACAAGTTTTGTCATTTTGCTCATGCCGCACCCTTTGCGTTTCTAAAACTTTCGTACATTTTTATCCCTTCTTCAACATCGTCAAAAATCTGCGCCATACCGCCGCCAAGTACGATAATGTGGTCGCACAAAGACCTTATCTCATTCATGTTGTGAGAGACGATTATAACATTTGCGCCTTTTAGTTTCTCTTTATACACGGCGGAACTCTTTTTTTTAAAATACGGGTCGCCAACCGCGCCCGCTTCGTCTATTAGATAATAATCAAAATCAAACGCCATACTAAGTCCAAAAGAGATTCGCGCCTTCATGCCCGAAGAGTAAGTTTTCACGGGCTGGTCAAAAAACTCTCCGATATCTGCAAAATCGCGTATATATTCTATCTTTTCGCGCATTTTTTCGCCGCCAAAACCGTAAATTCTTGAAACAAATTTCACATTGTCCGCCGCGCTCAAACTTCCCTGCAATCCGCCGCCAAAACCTATCGGAAAGGAGATGGATTTGTCGGTAATAACTCTGCCGCTGTCAGGCGTATCCGTACCGCCCAAGATATTCATGAGCGTTGTTTTGCCCGCGCCATTCGGACCTATCAAGCCTATATTTGCATTTTCGGGAAATTCAAACGACAAATATCTGAAAACATAGTGTCTTGCACCATCTTTGAGCAGATATGATTTGGTGATATTGTCAAGTTTTATCATGATTTTGCCGCCAAGTCCAACCGTTTTATCCTATACAAAGCAAGCGCTATAAAGAGCAGTACAAGTTCAAAGCCAAGCGGATAATAGAGATTTATGCCCTCTACCAAAGGATAATATGAGAAAAAATTTGCCTTGAAAAGCTCCAGCAGATGCAAAATAGGATTAAACTTCAGATACTCTATGTACTGCGCGGGAACTATCCACAGTGGATACATGATGGCAGATAGAAAATAGAGCGGCAGCAGGATAATATTCATAAGAATTTTTACCGATGGAAATATTGTAGAGGCGATACTTGCGATAATGCCAAACGAAAAACCGAACAGTATAAGAAGAAAATACAAAGCCGCTGCGCCGAAAGGATTTGTAACACTTACGTCAAATCCACCCCAAAATCCAAAAACAAACAAAATAACGGCAAATACCACAGTATAAATGACGCTTTCAAGTATGGTGCGTGTGATGTATGTATCTATCGGCTTTACTGGCGCATATGCAAAAAGAGCTTTGTTAGCGCTTATGCTTGACATAAGTCCTGTAGCGATATGACGAAAGAGAAAAAACGGCACGATGCCTGTCAATAAAAAGAGTTCAAACGGCACTTGAGGCATCATACGAGCGCGCAAAAAAGAGAATACAAAAAGCATAATAACAAGATGCACGGCAGGCTCTACAAATGTCCAAAATACGCCAAATCTCCGCCCTCCAAACCGTGTCTTAATCTCTCGTAAAAATAGAGCAAATATTACCGATATAAATTGTCTAAACGGCGAAATACGTTTTATATTTTGTCTCATTTGTGTCCATGCTTAAAAATCAAACTGTTATTTTACCTAAATTTTTTTAAAAGAGTAAATTGCAACAGCAAGCGATGATTCTCCTCTTACGTTATTTTTCATAACAGAACGATAAGTGAAGCGCATATAGTGAAAAATGCAGCAATACACCCTCCTCTGTCATTCCCATAACAAGTAAAGAGTTTTTATCAAAAACAATGTTTGCGAGGCAAATGTACATCTTTCTCCGTCATTCCCGTACGAACGATACGACGTTAGTCGTCATTGTGAGGAATGCGGGAATCCAAAAGAAATTTAAAAAAGTACTTATGCAAAAGGTTAGTATTTTAGAGTTTGCCCTTTTGCTTTCTTTCATGATTTTATGCTCTATCATTTTGGATACCCGTTTTCACGGGCATGACGGAGAGAATATACCGCGGTTTTCACAGATATGACAGAAAAAAGAAGTCATTCCTGCCGCACTTCTGCCTTTTGCATAAAATTTATATCTTGTCCCCGAAACAAAACGATAAGTGAAACACATATCATAAGGAAATAAAAATTTAGTAAAACGATATTTGCGAGGTAAGCGTACATCTTTTCGTCATTCCCGCGACCGAACGATAAGCGAACGCAAGTGAGCGCATATCGTGAGGAATGCGGGAATCCAAAACAACAAAAGATTTTTAAGTATTGATTTGGTCTTTAAAAGTCTCTTTTACCTCAATAATTATGATGAAGCGTGCGAACATTTGAAGCACTCCATTTGAATATCTCTTTTATCTCAATGAGTTTGCATTCAATGCCTTGTTTATCTGCTATATGTGTATTTTATAAATTTTATAAAAGCCTTTATCTCTCTCCTGCGGCAAGACTTCTGATTTTATTGCATTAATGACATATTTTTCAAGACTATTTTTCTGTTTTCCCATGCAAAAAATATTTTTATATTCGCTCGTTAAATGTTTCTTTTTATCGCCGATGGAACACCCAGCCGTTACTGCAAGCATCGCATCTATCATTGCATATCCTCTAAATTTTTTGTATTGTATAAAATCAAAAACAATACGGCAAAAACCCAAAAATATTTTTCAAATTGTTTTTTTGTTGCGTTTCGCATTGAAATTAATATATTTATCAAAAGATACTTCATACGCCGTACTTTCCTTTTTTTATAAAAATATTATTAAATTTAACAAATCATTTCTCAATAACTCTTCATGAACAGCATATTTTCGGGCATTTTTATTACTGTATTTTTAAAATATTACGCACAATTTAAGCATTAACGATATATAATTGCATTTTTTAAAATAATCAACAGGTTTATACTTTTCAGATGAATAAAGTTATCATAGTAGGACATCTATGCTCAGCTTACGAAGAGGTCGAAGAGTTGTTGCGAATGTGCGGCATGGTTCACGCCAATCAATCTATCCGCGAGGGATTTACTCCGCAGCAGATAACAGCCACACTTTGCAAAGCGCACGGCATAACCAAATACTATGAAAACATATCACAGATAGACATAGGCGCTGTCTGGCACGGCATGGTTCTTGACTTGATGCTGGCAAATATTGAGCAGTCATTTTGGGGCTGGTCTGACCCGAACGTTATCTATCTGCTTAACTTTTGGAAGTCCATAGACCCGAAGATAGCTTTTATACTCGTTTATGACAAGCCTGAAAGCGTTTTTACGCGGCATGAGATAACCGCATCATCGGAGCAAAATCACACAAAAGAGATGTTGAACGCTTGGAGCGCTTACAATCTTGAGCTTTTGGACTTTTACCGCAAAAACTCCGACCGCTGTCTTTTGGTACATGCGCAGCAGGTTCGTTTATCGGCGGCAAGCTATATACAACAGCTGAAAATTCGTATCAACAAGAACTTTAAATTTCCCAATAAATTATTATGGAAAGGCACGGAGATATCATGCCTTGAAGAGAGTCCCAAAAGAGGGACAAAAAGTAAAAAAATTGCCAAGCAAAGCGAAGAGATAGCACAATATCAACAGACAGTTGAAACCACAGCCATACTCTCATGCAACCCCAATGACAACGCCCTTTCGCGTTACATCGCCAAAGCTTTAGCGCACAACGACAGACAAAGCGCAAAAGTTTACAAAGAGCTTCAAGAGAGCGCAAATCTTCCATTGATAAACGAAGGAGTTGAAGGCGTGGCGGCAGCAGATGCGTGGCAGGCGATGATGGATCAGATTTACAAATCACAAACGCAAACGAAGCAGATACAAAATCTAACGGAGCAGTTAAGCCGCGCAGAGCAAAATGCGCAAAACACCGTTCATTCTTTGGAACTTGAGATAAACAAAGCTAAAGCAGAATACGAAGAGGTTAAAAATCGCGCCGAAGCCCTAAAACATGAGCAGTCCAAGCAGTTAGAAAAATTAAACGAGCAAAGTAAAAAAACCGAAGATATAGAAAAACAAAAAGCGGCATTAAGTCAAAATCTCCAGCAAACAGAGAAGTTAGCAAAAGAGAGAGCTGAACAGCT
>JAISNG010000115.1 GCA_031276365.1 Campylobacteraceae bacterium
TTCAAAATCTCAAACGCAAATTTCGCTTTTCTGAAAACATTAACCATATCAACTCTATCTTCTATCTCGTCCAAACTTCTGTAAACCCTCTGCCCAAGTATAAAATCTTCTTTAGGATACACAGGAATGACCTTAAAGCCACATGAAAGCAGAAATTTCGCGACTTTATGGCTCGGTTTGTCCACATCAGAAGAGAGTCCTATCACAGCGATGGTTTTCGTATCGTCAAAAATATTTTTTAAAAGTTCTCTCATAAAATTTATCTTCGTTTATACTATATTGCTTTTACCGGTATGTGTGATAATAATAATAAGAAAAATTATTGGTACATAAAACGAGATTACCAAGCCAACAAGCGCAAAAACTCTTTTTTTATTTTTAACCAACAGCCCGATAATACCGAGGATGATGCTAACGGAAGAAACAAAAAGCGAAAGTATCCATGCAATGCCCACTATTATCAACATCGTTTCTGAGGGTGAAGCTGCCGCCTGTCCTAAAATATACGCCCAATACCAATATGCTGTTACGGCAAATGTAGCGACAAGCAAAAGCGCCGCTAAAACGCTCATAACAAATGACGCTATGCCAAATCCCGAATGTTTTTTCTCTTCCACTCCCAAATCCTGCTTTTACTGAAGTTTGAAGTATATCGCATGTTTATAAAATTTAATCTAAAAACCAAGCGAAATTAACCCTTTGTATTCTGCATTTTTACATACAAAAACAGCGCGAAATCAGCTCTTTATGCAATATGCATTATGATAAAAAGTACCGCAACAGCTACGGCGGCAGAAGAGTTAAAATGAGAATTAAAATCGTATTTATGGAAAATATCAATCCTAAAAACAACAAATGCCATTTTTTACTCTTTTGTAAAAATGCCCATATACCAAGAGCGATACTTGCAATCAAAATTATAACGATAAAAACAAAAAACACCCATCACTATAAGCCAAAATAACTTTCAAATCCGTTCGGAGTGTTTCACATCATCACAATAAAAACAGCAATGCAAAACAAACCTGTAATACTAAGCATAAATGACGCTATGCCAAAATCTTGAATGTTTTTTTATGAATACTCTGATATTGTAATTACTCTATCATATAAGTCATAACAAGTAAGGTACAAATGGAGATAAAAAGCATATTGCCTGAAAATACCAACCCCAAAGCCGCAAACACTTTTTTTCTGTTTTCACTCATAAATCCCGCTGCGCTTAGTATGGTTCCGATAATAGAAAATACAAGACAGGGGAAAAAACATAAAAAAGACATTTCTTTAATGTCGCCGTCTCCGATTACAAAATATTCGCGCTGTGTATTTGCAATAGCAAAAAATGCAACAAGACAAATAACACCCATAATACCAAACGCCAATGATATCATTCCAAGTTTTGAGTGTTTCTGCTCTTCCATGCAGCGCTCCGATTTTAAAAAGTGATTGCGAATTATAACACGATTATCTTCTATATTATCTGCAAAAATTGCTTTAATAATACGGAGTTACTTCATGCGGTATCACGATATCTACATATACGTCATCGCGGGGTAAATTATATATTATATCCATTATAAAAACGGCAAATGAGATTAAAAGTACAACGATAGAAAACACCAATCCCAAAACCGCAAACAGCTTTTTTCGCCCTTTTGTACAAACTCCGGCTATGCCAAGCCCGATAGCAACCATAGCAAATTGTATAAAAATAATATAAAATGATTCTATGCGCACAAATTCTTGATATGTTTCATGGCTGTCTGCACTGCCCGAAACTGCCGAAAAACCGACAAAATTAAAAAAGATAAAAATACCGACTACAGTTACGGCGCTAAGAGCCAATGACAATATACCAAACCCTGAGTATTTTTCCATATAATGCTCCGATTTTTAAAAATTATTGCGAATTATAGCGTGGTTTGACGATTTGAACAAATCATGCATACAAGTCCTTTATATTTGCATTATATTCATAAATAATAAAATTGGCAATTATTATATCATATTTTATATAAAATATAGTATTTTTTATAATGGATATTAAAGATGATGAGAGATTTTCTGTTATTTTTTGTACTCTTTCCGTTATTCCTATGAAAAACAAGAAATACTTCATCGCGTCATTCCCGCGCAGGCGGGAATCCAACAAAGTTTACAATTAAACGCAACTATTCATTGGAGAAATTAGTGTTTTATCATATTTTTTATTTTCTTTTACGATTTTATTTTTGGAATTGTTTTTAGCTTGGATTCCCACCTGCGCAGGAATGATGGAATTGTGGCGAAAATTACAGAATTGGCAGTCGTTCACATTATGAATTGGCGGTAATTAATGAAAAGTAGAGAAGAGTAACGGAAATGATGAAAAGAGGCAAAAATAATGAAAAGGTATATTTTGACAACCGCCATTATTTCCCCTTACTTTCTTATCATCTTTTTGGCACATTTGTTCATTGTCAAAATGACAAGGAGGACAAATGTCACATACTTTCTGTATGCGCTCGTTTGCTGTTTGTTTGTCATTTGGTTGTTGGTATAACAAAGTTAGCAGAATAGAAGCGGTAAAATATCATTCCTGCGCGGAAAAATCTGCCTGTTTTACGAGAGTTTTTGCAAAATCACTCCGCTTTCAATGTGTTTCGTGTATGGAAACTGGTCAAAAAGTGCAAAATGGGCAATTTTGTGCGTTTTAGTAAGCTCTCTTAAGTTGCGCTCAAGCGTTTCAGGATTGCATGAAATATAGATGATATTTTCAAATCTTCTTACAAATTCCCTTGACGCATCGTCCAATCCTGCGCGCGGCGGGTCAATTAGCACATGCGTAAAATCATACGCAAAAAGATTGACGCCCTCAAGTCTTCTAAACTCACGCCTGCCCTCCAGCGCTTCCGTCAGTTCTTCCGATGAGAGCCTCACAAATGTGATATTTTGCACGTTGTTCAGAGTGCTGTTTTGCTTCGCCGCATTGATGGAAGTTTTTGATATTTCGGTCGCCAAAACCTTTCTAAACTGCGTTGAAAACGGTATTGTGAAGTTGCCATGCCCACAATAAAGCTCAAGCAAATCTGCCCTTTTGTTCTCCAAAACCCTCTCCAAAATCCACTCAATCATCTGCTCATTTACGCCTCTATTTGGCTGTGAAAAAGAGCCTTCAAATATTCTATAAAAATATCTTT
>JAISNG010000165.1 GCA_031276365.1 Campylobacteraceae bacterium
GGATATAGTTTGATCGATAGAGACAAAGCTCCGCTTGATTCCGAAGAGCGAATGGAACTAATGCGAAAGGCTTTATTGTGCGATACTTTTCTTAGCGGCAGCAACGCCATAAGCGAAGACGGACAACTTGTAAATATCGACAATTACGGCAACAGAGTCGCGGCGATGATTTTTGGTCCAAAACAGGTGATTGTCGCAGCTGGAATCAACAAAGTAGTAAAGAGCGTCGAGGAGGCAATCACGCGGGCAAAAACAATCGCCGCTCCGCTAAATATACAGCGTTTTCCCAGCATTGCCGCGCCGTGCAATAAAACGGGAAGCTGCATAAATTGTCTCACGCATGATACCGTGTGCAACTATTTTGTAACCACGAGACTTTGCAAGCCCGCAGGACGCATAAAAGTAATCTTAATAGGAAAAAATCTAGGTCTTTAAGACGCGGAAAATACAATATGGTATATGATTTTAACTATAGGAAAGGATATAGCTCTCAAGATTATTTAATTGAAATAATTATAGATAATGACAATAAAGCGTTTTTGCTACGCTTCCTTCAGGCAATTGCTTTAATTTCCCCCTCCATAGTTGACGCTTGGGATTTGTGGATGAATGATGAAATAATGATAAATGTTAATACAGAATATGGAAAAATAGACGTATCTATGGATATATGGGGGTTTGCCTTTATCATGTCAAACGAAAATGAAAATTGCATTAGAAAAGTATATGAATTGCTTAAATTGGACAGTAATTTTAACGATATAACAAACTACACATAAAAGCATAGCAAGAATATTCGCGCTTCGCCGCCGATAAGCAAACATTGGACAATGCCAAAAAACAAAAACTCACTGTAAGTTTATAAATTTTTGAATGGGTGGTTAAAATTTAAAATTATATCCCACATAAATTCCTGCATTCCAAACGCTCTCTTCAAATAAGCTTCCGCCGACTTTTACGCCGAACTCTATTTCATTGTGCGCGCCCATACTGACTAATCCGCCGACTTTTACGCCAAGAGCAAGTGCATACTCTTCATTGTCGGAGCCGTCAGACCATTTGGTATCGCCCTTTGCCAGTCCAACAACGCCTCCTGTTATGATTCCAAAGTTGTTATTTACACGCGAAACGCCCTCTACACCCAAGAGCAGTTTTTGCAATGTAGTTGTAGTTGCATGAGTGCTGTTTTTGTCTTCCATGTCGGTGTTGCGGTTGTAGTTAAGGTATATTCTGCTCTTTCCGTATAGTGTATATCCGACTTTTACGCCGTAGTTGATAGTATTATAATTTACCGACTTGAAATCAAATCCATAATCGCCCCATACTCTTTCATATCCTGCTTCAATGCCGACAAACCATCTGTCTATCTCTTTTAGATTTGTATTTTGTGGAGATTGGTTTTTTATTAACTCGTTAGGGTGCCATCTTGCTTCCTGTGCAAATATAGCACTGATAAATAACATTAAAATTAAAACTTTTTTCATCTCTCTCTCCTCAATATTTTTGTAATTGTAGTTTAAATTACTTGAATTTTTTCTCAAATTTGAAAGAAAATCATTTGATATCTCGTTTGCATGTTGCATTTGAGTGCAAAGCCTGCACATTCAAGGACAAAACATTGAAGATTATTCTCTTTTATATTTGTGTATTTTGGTATCTTGGCGCACATTTTCTCTCAAATATCTTAAATATTTCTAAAAAAGTTAATCCTTTCCATACAATGAACATACCTTAAAACAAGGAGCAGATATGCAAAACAGTTCAAATATTGCGAAGATTACTTCCATACAAGCAGACCCGTCGGTTTTTTTGGGCTGTTTTATTCAACTCATAGCAGGTATTTTGAACTATAAAAAAGCAAAATATCCTTCGGTGGTTTGGCTTTTGCTGGTTATGGTATGTTTTGAATAACGATAGCTATTACTTGGTATCTCATAGCTCAAGATTATATTGGAGATTTTACAAAACAGTCGGATTTTTCTATCTTGGATATTTGATTTTTATCGTGTTTATGACGATTGACGCGCGCATAATAAATAGAGTACCTTTTTACATTATTTTAGCTATAGACGTTCCGTTTATATCGCTTATAGCTTTTGCATTGTGCCGCAGTTTACAAAAATCACAACAGGCATCGCGGAACTTACTACATCACTGCTTTTATTTTATACGAGCGTGGCAAATGTTTTGAATATCCACATGCAAAAAATGGTTTAAAAATGCTCATATGCACTTTTTATCTGTTTAAGTATTCAATCAAAGTTTATTTATGCTAAACTTTGATTGAAAAAATTAATTGTGAGAAGTCAAATGAAAAAGCTGTTTTTATCGTCATATTTTTCGGGCGCGGCGAAGCTGTTTGCGGATTTTGCCGATTGCGCTGGCAAAAAAGTCGTCTTTATACCGACGGCAAGTTTGGTTGAAAAGGTAACGTTTTATGTCGATGCAGACAAAAAAGCGCTGGCAAAACTTGGCGTTTTTGTCGATGAATTGGAGATTTCA
>JAISNG010000171.1 GCA_031276365.1 Campylobacteraceae bacterium
AATACTGGGCGATATTCCAATTCTATCTTATTTGTTCCGCTATAAGGACGAATTGAAAAGTACAAGCGTTATTACGGTGATGGTTGAGATATTGAATACTCCAACCGCTGAATAGCTTATTTTTTACCTTTTTTCCGTTAGTAGTGGTCTTTCGAAACAAACTTAAAAAACCATTAAATCCTTTTAATAGGTTTTTTCAGTTTGCTTTCGGGTATTTTTCACTACTCGGAAAAAAGGTAAAAGCCATCATCTTTGATTAAAACGCAAAAACTCTTTTGAGTGAGGCGTAGCCGAACGAAAAAGAGTTATGCTCTTGGCTAATTATAAAAAAGGTGTGTACAAATATTTTGGAGCGTTAAAATGATAGATTATGGTTTAAGTGAAATGGATAGAAATTTTGTTATAAACAAGTTGAAGTATCAGCAAAACTATCTCAATGAGAATTTTTATGATACAGGCTTTGAAAAAATACCTTATGCGCTGTTTTTTCGCAATGCATGGCATAATTCACAAAGATATATTGCTGAACTTAATCATCGGATTTATTCTCTCAATCAATACGCTGATGAGCGTTGTTTAAAGCCCATATTCGCAGTTTTAACGCTTCCAAGCGAGTATCATTGTAAAAAGACCATAAGACTTAAAAACGGTAAAACAAAGCTTGTTAAAAATCCAAAATTTATAGATGATGAGTTTCATAGCGTTAAGGCTGGAAGTCAGCAGTTATCTGCTGTTATTCGTTCTATTTTTAATCAACGTATTTTTCGTTCGATTGCGCTTTTAAACAAGTGCTATGTAACTACCCGTGAACCTCACAAAGACGGAACTTGCCATTTGAATTTACTTGTTTTTGTCCCATCAGATAAGGTTGAAAAATGTGTTAATGCGATTAAGAATTGTTTTATTGATAAACATTCAAGAGTTGAAACTGCTATCAACAATCCTACCGCTTATGTTATGAAATATATTTTTAAAACACTTGATGATTTGCGTAATCATGACGGTGATTTGTCAAAACTTTCAAATTTAACACTTTGGTATATTAAGCATAAAATTCCTCGTGTAACCACTTCAAAAACTTTTATATCGCTTGATGTATATAGAATCTTAAAAGGTCAATATGATATTAAAACTTTGACTTATATGTATAAGTCTGGTCGTATTCAGATACTTCTTGACCACAACAATAAAATTGTTCAAATCTTTGATGATTTTGGTGAAATATATCAACATATTCGGATTAATAAAGTTTCTTATGAGTGTAAAAATAAGCCCTCAATTGGTTTTAAAAGTAAATTTGAGTCAAATCCAAATGGTAACAAGCCTCCTTATAAAATGACTGATTTGGAGTTATTTGAGCATTTCTATGGTCTTGATATTGATGCTGTAAATTTGCACTATTATGCAGCTTGTAATAATGAGCTTGCGAGGCGTAATTTTAATGTAGAAAAAGTTCCTATGAATTATTTCAATACCGATTTTAATGTTGAAGGGTTTGAAGATGAGTTTTAACAAATACATTGATTTTTATTTTGAGTTCAAACAAACAGAGCTTAAAAAATCGTCTTTGCATAAGTACAAAGGTATATTGAATAATTACATATATCCGTATTTTGGCGGTTTAACTCCAAAAGAGGCTAATAATATGCACAATATCAGACAATTTCTTTTATCTCTTAATGATATGTCTTTAAAAGGCACTCTATCAAGTAAAACAATCAAAGATATTATTATGATTCTTGGCGGTTGTTTGCAAGAGGCTTTTTATGATGAACAAATAGAGAAAAACAATATAACTTTGCTTCGTTCTATTAAAGCAATAAAACCAAATATCAATCCATTTGCAAGACACGAGGTAAAATTGCTTTTGCAAAATTCCACCGGCTGGTTTAATGTTTTTCTTTCTATTGCCTTTTATACCGGCATGCGCACTGGTGAAATTTTGGCTTTGCATACGCGTGATATTGATTTAGATAATAGTATTATTCATGTAAATAAAACTCGCGGTAAGTTTGGAGTTTCCACTCCTAAAACCATTTCAAGCATAAGAGATATTCCTACATTCAAGCCTTTAAAAATTATTCTTATTGATTATCTTAAAACTCACGATAACGAATACTTGTTTGTAAATCAATATAGTAATCCTTTTAACTCATCAAAAAATATCAATTTAAGATATTTCAGACCGCTTTTAAAATTATGTGGTTTGAGCTATAGGCGTTTATATGAAACAAGGCATACATTTGCTACAAATATGTTAGAGAGCGGTAAATTTAGCGTCAATGAGATAGCAAGATTTATGGGACATTCTAATACTCAAATGATTTTTAATAGATACACTGCATATATTGAAAGTGAAAAGAGAAAAAATAAAAATTCTGTTGATATTTACAGTTAAAACTTAAATGAAACTTGGATTTTCAAAACTTAAACTCATAAAGCACGATTTTATCTGGATTTATAAAAATATGGTGCGGTCGACGAGATTTGAACTCGTACACCCGAAAGCACTACCCCCTCAAGATAGCGTGTCTACCAATTTCACCACGACCGCACAGATTGAAAGAAAGGGGCTTTTGATGGCCCCTCGTGATTATTATAAAAATGGATTTGCAAAAAGCAAAACAAGCGCAATAACAAGCGTATAAATGACTTGCGCTTCAACCATTGCAAGAGCAATGAACATTGTTCCCATGAGCTTGCCGCCGAGTCCTGGATTCCTAGCAGTTCCTGCTATGGTAGCAGCCGCTGTATTACCCATACCGATAGCGCCTCCAAGAGCTGCAATGCCCAAGCCAACGCACGCCGCAAGGACAGAGAATGATTTTAATGTTTCGTTAAGAACAGAAACTTCAGCAACCTGCTCCGCAACCTCTTCCTGCCCAAAAGCCGCCGCAATACATACAACCAAAAGAAAAAGAATCTTTTTCATAAGTTCTCCTTAAAAATTTTCGCAAAGTCCGTTCGGCTCGCGTATCCCTACTTACCACTTTGCAAGGTGTGATTATAACTACACGGAGGTTAAATTTGCTTTAATCCATGCAAATATCCTCTACTCTTTACTCTCCAAACCAAGCTCTATTTTGGGTCCTTTTTGGAACAGCACTTTTACCTTTACCTTATCGCCGACATTTACTATATCTGTTACTCTCTCAACTCTGCCTTCGGCAAGCTTTGATATGTGCAAAAGTCCGTCTATATCGCCTGGAAGTCCTATAAAAGCGCCGAAATCCGTTACCCTTTTGACAACACCATCAAGTATCGTGCCTTTTTCAAATTCTACTACTTTGCCTTTGTGGTCTCTGTCATGTCCGCCGCCGCGTCTATCAAACCCGCGCCCAACACCTGCATTTTTGACAATATCCAAGATATGTTCTTTTGCCGCATCTACCTGTCTTCTGTTGATGCCAGAGAGTTTTACTTCGCCGTTATCGCGGTTCAGGTCTATGGAAACGGTGTATTTTTCTATAATCTCCTTTATTATCTTTCCGCCTTGACCGATGATATCTACCATCTTGCTTGCATCCACACTGAAGAGTTCAAATTTCGGCAGAATCTCTTCATTTGTAACTATCTTACTGTTGGCTTCTTCCATAAGATTTAAGATATATTCCCTACCCTCTTTTGCCTGATACAAAGCCTCTTTTAAAATTTCAGGTGCGATGCCGCCAAGTTTTATATCCATCTGCAAAGCGGTTATACCGTCCTTTGTTCCCGCGACTTTAAAATCCATATCACCGTCATGATCCTCAAGTCCCATGATATCGGTCAATATCGCATAATCTTCATCTTCAAAAACAAGTCCCATAGCAACGCCCGCAACAAGCTTTTTCGTCTCCACGCCGGCCGCTCGCAACGCCAATGCGCCGCCGCAAACAGTAGCCATAGATGATGAACCATTTGACTCCAATATCTCCGAAACAAGCCTTATTGTATAGAGGCTGTTTTTATTTATCGTCGGCTCAATCGCTCTTTTAGCAAGATTGCCGTGTCCAAGCTCTCTTCGTCCTGGCGATCTCAAAGGACTCGCTTCACCTACGGAAAATCCAGGGAAATTATAATTTACCATAAACTTATCCGAATTCGGAGCTTTTTCAGTCAAAAGATCATATGTCTGCGCGTCTTGGTCGCTTCCTAAAGTAACTATTGCCAAAGCCTGCGTCTGACCTCTGCTAAAGAGGCATGAGCCGTGTGTATTTGGTAGTATGTTTGTGGCTATGGATATTGGTCTTATATCTTTTAATCCTCTGCCGTCGGCTCTAATCCTGCCTTTTACTATCATCTCTCTTACCGCATTATGCTTGAAAGCTTCAAGGGCATTTTTGACTACACTTTTGTCCCACTCTTTTGCCGCGTTATCCTGCATAATCAGTTCAAGCACTTTTTTAAGCTCAAGCGCTCGCTCGGATTTTGCCATTTGAGTAAGGGCGCTATAAACATTTAATTTGTAATTTTCTTTTATATGTTGATAGATATCCTCGTTTAAAACGGAGGCTTTATACTCAAGAGCAGCATTCTCTTTTTTGATTGGAGCAAAAACCTGTTCATACAAATTTGAGGCGTCGGAGATTTTTTCTGAAGCAAAATTTATGGCGTCCACCATCTCCTCTTCGCTCATCTCATTTACAGACTGCTCACCCTCTTTTAGAGATGAAACCGCCCTCATCTCTATCATCAAAAGCTCATCTTTTGTGCCTGCCACATATAAATCAAGCGCGCTGTTTTTAAGCTCTGAGTTTGCGGGATTTACGACAAATTCGCCGTCTATTTTGCCGATTCTAACACCGCTTACACATTTATTGACGGGAATATCCGAAAGATACAAGGCTGCTGAAGCTGCATTTAGAGCGCTTACTTGCAAATCAACTTCAGAATCGCAGCTTAGCACAAAAACGACTATCTGTGTAGGATAGGCATAGCCTTTCGGGAAAAGCGGTCTTAAACTTCTGTCTATAATCCTTGACGTAAGCGTCTCAAAATCACCCGGTTTTGTTTCTCGCTTAACATATCCTCCAGGAATTCTGCCCGAAGCGTAACTTTTCTCTATATAATTAACAGTCAAAGGCAAAAAATCCTCTTCAACAGGCGTATCTTCTCTTGCTACTGTAGCCAGCAAAACCGTATTTTTCACTCTCAAAAGAGCTGCTCCAGCGGCGTGTTTTGCAACGCTGCCGATGTCATAAATCTCCTCTTGATTGTTAATCTCTATCTTATACTCCATCTATTCATCTCCTTGTGATTTTTGAAACGATATGTAATGTTTGTTGGATTCTAAAATTTTTAAAATCTCATCGCAGTTCAAATCTTCTTCTTTTGACTTGTAATAAAAATCTGTGTTTACAAAATTTGCTATACGGCTCAGACAAAAAAGTCCATCTACTTCGCTCTCAAGCATCGCGGCTGTATTTTGCGCGATAACAGGTGCGGCAAAAGAGGCGGATTTAACCTTTTCCAAAATAGCAGTTTTCATGGATACAAGAGCTCTCATGCCGCTCTCGCAGCCTATATCCATGAGCAGTACATTTTTGCCTTTTAGGTTTGCCAAAGGAGCTCCTTTTCTGTATTTATATATTTTTTTCAAAATACTCTCTTCATATTTTCTTTTGGCTTCCCCGTAAATGTAATCCAGCTTTATGCCAAAAGATTCAATAAGCGCCGTTTGCATGACTATCTCTTCGCTTTCGCTTACTACGCCTATGATGCATTCGGGGTTGTTCGGCGCAAAAATCGGTTCGCTGAACATGATATCAAAAGGCAAATCAACGCTGTTTGAGATAAAATTCACCATTGGAACGGATGCGAGCGACAATGCCATCAATATCCACTCTTCATCTTCCATTTGATGCATCGGCAGCATGTCCAAAAGCTTTTCTGCCGCCGCTTCATAAGATGCAAACATAAATCCTTCGCTCATGATTTCCTCTTACAAATCTTTTGAGTTTTCCGCCAAAGAGTACTCATATTTCACGCCGCCCAAAGGATAAAGATTGAAAAGCAGATATATGCCTCTTTTATCAACCGAACTTGCCTTGCCCGAACTCGTCAGTTTCGGCGCTATGTCCTCTTTATATACGATTTTATAATCCCAGCAATTTTTACTCTGCGCAAAGCCTGCATTCCATGATTTT
The DNA here is from genome assembly GCA_031276365.1 of Campylobacteraceae bacterium. Lineage (GTDB taxonomy): Bacteria > Campylobacterota > Campylobacteria > Campylobacterales > Campylobacteraceae > JAIRKW01. The sequence continues at coordinate 6,129 of JAISNG010000171.1, forward strand.
GTAAAACTTCCGTCAATATCATACTGAATTTCTGCAAAAATAGAGCTGTTTTTAAAAATTTTACTCTCTGCAGCAAGTGCCGCATAGTTATTGCCTTCGTTTTTATTGTACGTATGAGAGAGGTGGAATTTGGCAAAAGAGTTTTCGTATGAAACATAACTTAACGATTTTATGATATCGCTGTCCTTGTGCGAATACTGCAATTCGTTTGAAAGCGACAAAAAGGGAGTGATATCCAAATCCACTCTGTTTTCAAGTGGAGCATATCTATAGTCGTTATTTTTAAAATAGTAGGGCTGCCTTAATGTATGCGCAAGCCGCTTTTGCCCGCTGGCATCAAAAAAATACTGTTTAAATTTAAATGCTATCTGTTTCTCCTCTGTATTTATCGGCACAAATTCATTTCTGTCTATATATCCTTTTTGTTTCTCAAAGCTTGGTATTATATACTCAGCGCCTAAATATATTTTATGAAAAAAATTCTCATACGCCCTCGCCAAATCCGTATAAGACGATAAAGTGTGATAATTTCTGAAATATTGTCCGTAATCCTCCGTCCCCGATATCTCACCGTAATCTACGCGCATGAAGTAGATATTTTCCGAAATGCCGAAACGAAGAGCATCATCAAACATCTGCCAATACAAAGTCGCGGGTAGCTGAAATTCAAACTGCTGCGCTTTAAGACCTGTTTTTCTGTAGTAGTTGTGATACTGCAAATCAGCCGAATACTGAATGTTGTTTGCCAAAAAGGAGTCTGAAAATTTGTGATATTGAAACGTTGGAATCTCTTGAAGCGTATAGTCGTTACTGCTTTGGTCTGTGTCTATGAAGTACTTTGAATATACACCTATATAATTATCTTCATTGCGCAAAAAGTAGTTCAGCTTTGAAGTTACAAGCCTGTCAAAATTATTTGAATCGCTCTCCTGCAAATTTAAATAATCTATATCATTCAAATACTTAAAATCAATCATCAAGCCGTCTTCAATGCCGTCGTCGAAAAGCGGCGATATCAATCTGCTTCTATCATAAGAAAAATTGTATCCGTAATGTTCGTTGTTTTTTAAATCTTCCGCTTGAGTATAATAGTTTTTTTCTTTGAAAATACCTGCGCTAAGGCGTCCGCTTGAATACGGCGAATCCACAAAGCGAAATATGCCGTAAAATCCATGTCCTCTATCAACTCTTATCTGCGGGTCAATCTCCACATCCCATGTATCGTGAGGAGCAAAATAAACAGGCTGTTTATAAAACAGTCCCTCATCTTTTTCATAGCCAACTTCAGGACGCAAAAGCCCAGTGCGTCTTGTATCGTCAGTTGGAAATGCAAAATATGGCAGATAAAATACAGGCACATTGCCTGCATAAAAAAGTGCGTTATAAAGGTGCAAAAAGCTGCTTTCTTTGTTAAGATTGCCGCTCGTAAAAGTAATCTTCCAGTCTGGATTTTCTACATTGCAGCTTGAAACAACGGCTCTGTTCGCAAGATACATTTCGCTTGTTGCTGAGACATTTCCGCAGCTTACCCAAAGTTTGCTTCCCTGATTGAAAAGAAAAAAGTTTGAAAAACTGCCGTTCTCTTTTTCCAGATTTATAAACAGATAATCACTTCGCGCCGCCTCATCGGAATCGCGAAAAAGATTTACATTGCCGATAAGTTCCAAATCTCTCGTTTGAGCGTTGTATTCGGCGCGCTCGGCAGTTATCAAATAGCGCTCTGAATGAACGACTACACTGCCGTTTGCAAAAACGGTATTGTTCTCATGTCTGATATTTTTGGCTAAAATCTCGCCGTTTTGCATTTCAGCCGTTAAAACAAACGGCAGAGTAAACAAACAAAAAAAGATTTTACGCATTTATCACCAAAGTTTTTGCGGCGATATCTTCCCATGTCTGTTTTTTAAAATTTTTCAGCGCCCATAAAAAGCCGATAAAAAAAACTGCTTCGCTAATAATTCGTATGTTTGAGCGCACAAGCGAGAGAAGAATATTTGGATTTTGCCCGTCGATAGTAGAAATAACACGTATTTTTACCGCCATTTTGCCGATTGTCGCGCCGTATATCCATACAAAAAATGCCTGATATATGACTTTTAACAAAATAATATACGGAGCCAAATACTGTATCAATGCCGACAATGCTTCTTCGTTTTGCGCGTTTGCCGCCGCCAGCATATTATGAAATGCAAAAAAAATAAAACATGCAATGATAAAATCATCTATCGCATACGCAATTATGCGCTTGTAAAAAGGCGATAGCGTAATTTTTTCGATTTGAAATTTTCTAATCAGCTCTTCTTCTGTCATCTAAGTGCCTGATAAGCAATATCGTTTCTAAATTTTGCGCCTTCAAAAGATATCTCTTTTGTCAAATCATACGCATTTTCACGCGCGGCTTTTATACTTTCCCCCAAGCCTACACAAACAAGTACACGCCCGCCGCTCGCGTATATGACGCCCTCTTTTTTATCGACTCCTGCATACGCTACATGCGAATTGGCGCTGATTTTGGCTTTTGAAGTTATGGGTTTTGGTTCGGAATTTTTATACGGATAATCTTTGCCTGCCACCACCACTCCAACGGCAAATTCATTTTTAAACTCCAGCTTAATCTCATCCAGCCGCCCTGTTGCTGCCTTGTAAAAAAGATCCTTTGCAGATGTCTTCAAAAGCGGCATCAGTACTTCGCACTCTGGATCTCCAAATCTCACATTATACTCAAGCACATAAACTTTTTTATCTACAACCATAGCGCCTATAAAAAGTACTCCCGTATATGGCATACCCTCGTCTTTCATGCCTTTTAGCGTCGGTTTTATCACAAACTCTTCAGTCTGTGCGTAAATATCATCATTTGCTAAAGGAGTCGGCGCATACGCGCCCATACCGCCGGTATTGGGACCCTCGTCATTGTCTAAAAGACGCTTGTGGTCCTGCGCTGCGGGAAGTATTTTGTAATTTTCTCCATCGCATACGGCAAATATTGAGAGTTCATAACCATCTAAAAACTCCTCTACCACCACGCTCTTGCCGGCATCTCCGAAACTCTCGCCGTTTAGCATACCTCTTACGCTCTCTTTGGCTTCCTCTTTGTTTTTAGCTATTATCACGCCTTTACCCGCGCAAAGTCCGTCCGCTTTTACAACTATGGGCGCTTTTAGCGTATCTATAAACTCATCTGCTTTTTCAATAGAACTTGTCTGTATATATCTTGCTGTCGGGATATTGTGGCGGGATAAAAAATCTTTCATGAAAGCCTTTGAACCCTCAAGTCTTGCGGCATCTTTTGAAACTCCGAAAATTGCCAGATTGTGCTTTTTAAATATATCCGTTATACCCTCAACCAAAGGCGCTTCGGGACCAACGATAGTTAAGCCTATACTCTCTTTTTTTACAAATTCCGCAAGTTTCTCAAAATCTTTTATATCTACATTAACTCCGAGCTCGTCGGTAGCGCCGTTTCCGGGAGCAAAATACAAACACTCTACGCTCTCATCGCGCTTCAGTGCAAGTGCAATGGCATACTCTCTGCCGCCGCCGCCTACTATCAAAATTTTCATTAATATCTCCGAATATAAAAAAATAGCAATAATATAAACGCTAAAAACGCTCATATTATTGCTAAATTTAACCCGAGCGGGCGTTCCGCATTATGTATTGGCCCTAAAAAAGCCAACGATGCAGAAATGATAAAACTTTTAGGCTGCGGCATCTCATCTGTCAGGCAGACTCAAACGACGCTGCGGACACACCAGCTCTATACGCTTTCCGCCAAATCTTAGTGTTGGACCTCATTTAAACGGGTTATCGCTTCGCCCAGGCTAAATTCAAATAATTATAAGCTAATTTCGCTTAATCTTTTAGCAAACTCTACGCACGCGTCTATACTCTGTTTCGGGGAAATCAGAGGCTTTATGTTGGGACTGAACGCCGCAGCTGTTTTTTTACCTATGGCTACGGCTGTAAATTCATCTTTCCATGAAGCGCATTTTAAAAAACACTTCACAGATGAGGGGGAGGTAAAGATAAATATACCGCTCTTTGGCAAAACAAATTCTTTGCACGGCTTGCATACGTTTTCATATACGACGACTTCATCTACATTAACGCCGTTTGATTTTAATATACCTCCGACATCTGAAGATACGACTTTGGCGCGTACAAACAAAACAAGTTTATCTGTAAATTTTTGTGAAATTTCAACGGCAAAATCCTCCGCATATGAGATTTTTGCCTCATAGACTAAATCGCCGCCAAGCTCTTTTATAACTCTGCTTGTGCCTTCGCCTATGGAGTATGCGGGTATTTTTTTCCACTTTTTATAAATCCTGTCTATGCCCAAAACCCCGTTTTTTGAAGTGAAAATAACGGCGTCATAATTTTTGGGAGTAAAATTGGGCTGTAAATACCTTATCTCAAATGTGCCGATATTTTTAACGCCCTCATATTTTGCATCGCTTAGTAGATAAATCCCGCGCATATTTTCCCTAAAAATAAATTGTTTAATTATAACCAAATCATACAAAATACGCCACATTTGCCTCAAAATTCATATCTTGGTTCTACTCCTTTTATGACAGTCAAATGATACATATTTGATACTAAATGATATAATAACGCTGAAGTTTCTCAAAAATGTGGATATATGAGCTATTGTATATTATATCAAGCATTATGCAAGCATCGACTAAAATAAAGAAATCAGAAAAACTTCGATAAGGAAAATGGATGGCGGTCAAAAAAAGTGAATTGTATAGCAGCCTTTGGGCAAGTTGCGACAAACTACGCGGAGGTATGGACGCTTCACAATATAAGGATTATATCCTCACGCTCTTGTTTGTAAAGTATGTTTCCGATAGATATAAGGGTGAAAAATTGGCTGATATCAATGTGCCGCCCGGAGGTTCATTTGAAGATATAGCTGCATTAAAGGGTAAGGACAATATTGGCGAAGGAATAGATATTATTATTAACAAACTTGCTGAAGCAAATGGTTTGAGAAATGTTATAAATAATGCAAAATTTAATGATGAAACGAAACTTGGCAGAGGTAAAGAACAGGTAGATAAACTTACTGACCTCGTGGCTATTTTTCAACGTTCGGAATTGGATTTCTCGCGCAATCGTGCAGACGGCGACGACATCATCGGCGACGCGTACGAATACCTTATGCGCCATTTCGCCGCAGAAAGCGGCAAAAGCAAAGGGCAGTTTTATACGCCAGCTGAGGTATCACGTATTATTGCTAGCATTATCGGAATAGATAAAGCAACAAGTCCCGATATGACAGTTTATGATCCTGCCTGCGGTTCTGGTTCGCTGCTTATTCGTGCTGCAGATGCAGCCCCAATAGAAATCACCATTTACGGACAAGAAAAAGACATAGCGACTGCGGGTATGGCAAAGATGAATTTTGTCCTGCACAACAAAGCTACTGCAGAAATTGCCGATAACGCCAACACCTTTTCGGAGCCTCAGTATTTTAGGGACGATGACCATACAGAATTGAAACAATTTGATTTTGTTATTGCCAATCCACCGTTTTCCATGAAGAATTGGACAGATGGAATTGTTGGAAAAGAATACGGACGATTCGACGCTTACGGTGCAATGCCTCCTGAAAAGAACGGCGATTATGCATGGTTGCTTCACATTGTCAAATCAATAAAACCGCGTGGAAAAGGGGCGTGTATTTTACCGCATGGCGTATTATTTCGCGGTAATGCCGAAGCGAAAATCCGTGCCGAACTCATCAAAAAAGGTTATATTAAAGGCATAATCGGTCTGCCGCCAAACTTGTTTTACGGCACGGGCATTCCCGCCTGCATTATCGTACTCGACAAAGAAAATGCCGTTTCCAGAACGGGAATTTACATCGTCGACGCTTCCCGCGATTTCGTCAAAGACGGCGCAAAAAACCGCCTGCGCGAACGCGACGTGAAAAAGATCGTCGATTTTTTTGGCGGCTT
>JAISNG010000189.1 GCA_031276365.1 Campylobacteraceae bacterium
TTTTGATGATAAGCATCGTGTTCTCGGTTTTGACAGGTTCGGATAAGGTGATGATAGCTTTCCCGTCTGCGTTAGTTTTTGTCTGCAAACTCTTTTCGCTCGGCTGCTGAAGTATCACGACTGCATTTGCAACGCGCTTGTCTTTTATCGTTGCGTCAAGTACGTTTATGGATATATCTGTCGCTGCAAAAATCGGCAAAAATACAAGCCAGAGCAGATTTTTCATGCAGTTCCTTTGTTAAAATGAGTTATTTTTAACGCTTTTGGTAACTGGTGTAAAAACGGATTGTTTTAGATTTTAGCGTTTTTTGTTTTTGTCATTTCTTAAAGAATATACGGATTGGGGTTTTTCCGATATTGCTATCGGAAAAATCATTTAATTACTGGTCTTCATAAAGTGTTGTGCTTAGGTATCTTTCGCCTGTATCGCAAAAGATAGTAACTATTGTCTTGCCTTTGTTTTCGGGGCGGTTTGCGATAACTTTTGCCGCATAAGCGTTAGCTCCTGAAGAGATACCGACCAAAAGTCCTTCCTGTTTAGCCAAAGCTCTTGAAGTCTGCGAAGCATTTTCGTAGCTTACAGTCAAAATCTCATCATACACTTTGGTATTAAGCACATCAGGAACAAATCCAGCACCTATACCTTGAATCTTGTGAGGCGCAGGTTTGCCGCCGCTAAGAACGGGCGAAGTATCAGGCTCTACAGCTATTATCTTAACCTGAGGGTTTTTTTGTTTAAGTACTTCACCGACACCGGTCAATGTTCCGCCTGTGCCGACTGCCGCTATGAAGATATCCACTTTGCCATCAGCGTCTTTGAGTATCTCCTGTGCCGTTGTTTTTCTGTGAACTTCAGGATTTGCTTCGTTTGCGAATTGCTGAGGGATAAAAGAGTTTTTTATCTCTCCTCCAAGTTCAACTGCTTTATTTACAGCGCCCTTCATACCAAGCTCAGGAGGAGTTAATACAAGCTCTGCTCCAAGCGCTGCTAAGAGTTTTCTTCTCTCAATACTCATGGAGCTTGGCATTGTGAGGATAAGCTTCAGTCCGAAAGCTGCCGCAACTGTTGCAAGACCGATACCAGTATTGCCGCTGGTAGGCTCTATGATGACAGAATTTTTATCAATGAGCTTTTTATCAAGCGCATCTTTTATCATCGCGTAACTTATACGGTCTTTAACGGAGTGGCTCGGATTTAAAAATTCACATTTTCCAAGCACCAAAGCGCCGCTCTCATCTGAGATTTTATTTAACCTTACAAGTGGTGTATTTCCGATAAGTTCGGTAACATTTTTTGCATAACCCATGACTGATCTCCTTAAATAGAATACGTTAAACCGTCTAACAGTATATTTTCATATTTTTGAAACTCCGAAAGCGGAACTTTCAAAAACTCCTCAATTCCATTTTGCATGTCTCTAAAAAACATCTCCAAAATTTTGTTGTCAAGTGTATATTCGGCAAATACAAGTTCGCCCTCAAGCGCAACCAAAATATCATAAATCAATATCCTATCGGGCGTTCTTGCCAGCAGATATCCGCCTTTTGCGCCGCGTACGCTGTTTATAAGTCCAGCTCTTCTTAACTGATTTAGAAGCTGTTCGAGATAATTAAACGGAATACCCGCCTTTTGCGCGATATTTTTTATCTGCATGGGGGTTACTCCATCTCCTTGTGTGAGTTCATACATTGCGTTTAAGCCGTATACGCCTTTTGTTGTAATGAAAGCCATTTTTAGACCTTTTCCAGCGCTTGCGTCAAGTCGGCTATCAAATCGTCCGCATCTTCAAGACCGATGCTTAGCCTGATAAGTCCTTCGGTTACAAATGATTTGTCCAAATCCTCTTTAGGCACCTGCTGATGCGTAGTGCTGGCAGGGTGTGTGATGATGGACTTGGAATCGCCTATATTGACGACTACGCTAAAGATTTTTGTACTGTTCAGTATCTGTTTTGCCTTTTCAAAACTTCCCGTATCAAAGCTTAGAAGTCCCGATGAGAGCGTATTTTTTAGATATTTTTTTGCTTTTTCATAATGTTTGTCGCCCTCAAGTCCCGGATAAGAGACATATTTGACTTTCGGATGGGATTTTAAAAATCTTGCAATTTTAAGCGCATTTGAGGAGTGTTCTTTAATTCTTAAGCTCAAAGTTTCCAAACCCTGAATCAAAAGCCAGCTGTTAAAAGGAGAAATCGTTGCGCCTATATCTCTTATAAATGCAAGGCGTATCCTTAAGGTAAATATCGGAAACGGCAGCGATGAGTAAATAAGACCATGATAACTCTCATCTGGTTCATTAAACTGCGGATATCGCGGATTGTCTTTCAAATACGCGCTTAAACCTTTGCGCTCTACGACAAGTCCGCCGATAGCTGTTCCGTTGCCTGATATATATTTGCTGGCTGAGTGAACAACGACATCTACTCCAAGTTTCAACGGATTTAACAATATCGGAGTAGCAACCGTGTTGTCGGCTATTGTAACTATATTGTATTTTTTGGCTATCTGGACTATTTTATCTATGTTTGGAATCGCAATCTGCGGATTTGATAAAGTTTCAAAATAGATAGCTTTCGTCTTCTCATCTATCAAACTTTCCAAATCATCTGCACTGTCGCTGTCAAATACTCTTGCTTCAATGCCGAACTGCTTTATCGTGTGTGTCAAAAGTGTTATGGAGCCGCCGTAAATCTTTTCGGCTACTATGATGTTTTCGCCTGACCTTGCGAGATTGACGACAGCATAAAATGAAGCAGCTTGACCGCTTGCTACGGCAACTGCGCCGTCTCCCTCTTCCAAAGCTGTTATCCTTGCTTCCAAAATATCTGTCGTCGGATTATTGAGTCTTGTATATATTGGTCCAAGCTCTGCTAATGCAAAGCGGTTTGCCGCAGTCTCGGCAGAACCAAAATCATAAGCTGTAGTTTGGTATATCGGCACAGCCATCGTGCCATGCTTGTCTTTGTCGTAACCTTCGTGTATCGCTATGGTTTTTTTGTCCATAAATTAACCGCCTGATAAAAAATTACCAAAAGTATAGCAGAAATTTTTTTTAATATCAAGTATATTTATCGGAAAAGTATAAATTAATTCATAAAAATTTGGATTGAAATACTAATAATAGTCAAGTTTAGCTTAAAATCAAATCCTATAAATTTCACGAAAAATCGTCCAAAATGGCTGAAAATCAATAAAATTGCGGCAAAAGCCGTATTTTTTCGGTTTTTTATTTTATGGTTAAATACAAGATTGCTGTGCTATAATCAAAATTTTTAAAAAATAAAAGAGTGAAAACGGGCACAATGAAGGATTTGTTAAATATAGATGAAAATGATATTTTGACGGGGAGTCCGCGCTCCAAGTTTTATGATATGCTGTTTAACGCCAACAGAAATTTAGTAACGGATGTAATGGAGGGCTGGATAGAGCGGTTCGCAGCGATGGAGCATCTGTTAAGATGCGAATTAGGCGATGAGTTTGAAACCAGGATACAAGAAATAATATACGAAAATACGGACGCTGTAGAAGAGGGCAAAAACGACTTTTTTATAGGCAAAGTAGGTGAAATTTTATCCCAACACGAGTAGTTAAAATGAAAAATATAGATAAACTTATGCGCTCATTTATTGTTGAATTGGGCGAGGAGAGCATAGTGTCGTTTTACGACAGGATTCCACAGCAGGGCAAAAAGCTACGCTCAAAACTCATATTTGAGATAGCCAAAGATTCTGAATCCTCTTTCAATCTTGCGGCTGTGATAGAGATGATACACACGGCAAGTCTGCTTCATGACGACGTGATAGACGATGCTTTAACACGCAGAAACGCAAACTCGTTTAATGCAGATTTTGGCGATAAAAGCGCTATTATGATGGGTGATATTTTGTATTCATGCGCTTTTTCTCGTTTGACGCTTTTGCCGCAAAGCGTGGCAGAGTCCGTTTCAAAAGCGGTTGCGTCATTGTCAGCGGGAGAGCTTTTGGATGTGGAACTTTCAAAGAGTTTCAACACGGACAAAGAGAGATATTTCAAGATGATTTACTGCAAGACAGCCTCTTTGATTGAGGCGGCGTCTTATTCTGCCGCAGTTTTGGAAGGATTTGAAGGCAGGGATTTTGCACTTTACGGTAAAAATCTCGGACTTGCATTTCAGATAATAGACGACGTTTTGGATATAACCTCAAGCGATAAAATGCTTGGCAAACCAGCGCTGAATGATTTCAAGGAGGGCAAGGTAACGCTTCCTTATCTTTACATGTATGAAAAGTGCAAGGAGAAGGATAAAAAACATATGGCGAGCCTGCACAAAAAGAGCCTGAACAGTTATGAAAATGCGTGGATAAAAGATAAGATGGACAAATACAACATCGTAGAACTCTGTATAAAAGAGGCTATGGCTTTCGGTGTAAAGGCGCTTAGCGCGATAGAAAAATATAACATGAACGGTTTAAATAATATTGTCAGGCAAATGGTAGAAAGAGATTTTTAATGCAGTATATGACACTGAGCTTTACTCATAAAAATACCGATATTAAAACAAGAGAAAAGCTCTCTTTCAACAGCGAAGAAAAACTATACAATGTCCTTAAAATGATAACAAATCACGACAGTATTAATGAAGCCGTGATACTTTCTACATGTAATAGAGTAGAGGTGATAACAAGCGTCAAAGAGTGCAGGGAGAGTTTGTCGTTTGTATTGGGCGTTTTGTCGCATATATCCGGAATCGGCAGGGAAGAGCTTGAAAATAGAGCGGATATATACGAAAATGTCGGTGCTATACACCATCTTTTTGCCGTATGTTCATCGCTTGACAGTCTTGTCGTTGGTGAAACGCAAATAGTGGGGCAAATGAAGACGACATTTAACTTTTCACTCAAAAATAATTTTTGTGGACCAAAGTTGAGGCGCGCAATGCAGCAGTGTTTCAAGTGTGCGGCGGCGGTTAGAAGTAGTACCGATATATCCAAAAATCCTGTTTCTGTTTCGTCTGTAGCGGTAACAAAAGCAAAAGAGCTGTTAAAGACACTTGATGGCGTAAATGCTGTTGTGGTGGGCGCAGGAGAGATGAGCGAACTTGCGGCAAAACATTTGCTGGCTTCAAATGCAAATGTGATAATCATCAATAGAAATTACGAAAACGCCCTCTCTTTAGTCAAAAAACTTGGTAAAAACTCTTCCGCACAGCCGTTTTCAAATCTTGGCGAAGCCATCAACAAATATCATCTTGTATTTAGCGCAACAGGCGCACCGCATACGATTATCACAAATGAAATGGTAGAGGCGAGGGTTTTTGAGAGATATTGGTTTGATATAGCCGTTCCGCGCGACATAGAACCGTGCCGCTTTGAAAATGTACATATATACGCGGTGGATGATTTGGAAGAGATAGTCGCCAAAAATCTGGCTCTTCGCGAAGAGCAGGCGAAAACTGCTTACTCAATAGTAAGACAAATGACTAATGATTTTTTTAAAT
>JAISNG010000021.1 GCA_031276365.1 Campylobacteraceae bacterium
ATGAAATCAATCAAAAATTGATTAAAAGAGCTTTGCAGGATATCGGACTTACGACAACGATAGTTCAAAACGGTCTCTTAGCCGTTGAAAAAAATAAAGAAGAACAGTTTGATATGATATTTATGGATATAGCTATGCCTGTTATGGACGGTGTTGAAGCAACCCATCAAATCATCAAATACGAGCAGGCAACAGGTAAAAAACATACTCCTATAGTTGCAGTTACAGCAAACGCGCTCAAAGGCGACAGAGAACGTTTTATGGGCGAAGGATTAGACGAGTATGTAACAAAACCTATCAAGAAAGACGCTATTTTGAGAGTTTTGAATATGTTTATTCCTGATAAAATTATTCCTGACCCAAAAGTTGAGCAAGCTATAAATCAAAAATTTGAATCCATCATGGCAAACAGTACGCCAAGCGCATCTCCTACCATACTAGAACCTGCTCCATCGGTTCCTATTGAAGCGCCGCAACCGCAGCAAAACATATCTATCGAACCAATCGCAGCGGCAAGAGCGGAAGCAAGAGATGTTTTGATATACAAAAAGACAAGACTTGAAACGGATATATTTGCGCATGTAGTAGAGCAGTTCGGAAATTCCATTTTGACCGCAGGCGATGTCATGGATATTAAAAAAGCTCTTGAAAATACACGCATAAAAATAGCTATTCTTGACAAAGAACTTGGAGAGGGAACGTTAGACACGATTTTAAACATTATAAAAGAGGCTGAAAACAGGTATGGCAGCGGTCATACGGCGACTATACTTTTTTATGATATTGACACATGTTCCGAAGCGGAAGCGGCAAAATTTGATGAAGTCAAAAAGAACATCATCAGCAAACAGTCGCTTAAAGCATTGATAGCCAAGTACCTATAAGGAAAAATGGATGAAAAAGCTTAAAGTATTGTCCGTAGATGACGACGCGATTAACTTGAGACTGATTAATGTTATGTTAAAAAAGAATCCAAATGTGTCAAGTATTATAGAGGCGTCAAACGGTCTTGAAGCGCTGAATATCCTTAAACAAGAACAAGACATTGACGTGATTCTTTTGGATATCAAAATGCCTGTTATGAACGGTATAGAATTTTTGGCAAATATCCGTTCGCAGGGACTGAAAAATATGCCTATAATTGTTCTCACAACAGACGAAACCAAAAAATATGAAGCGCTTGAAAACGGAGCTCATGACTTTTTGGTAAAACCGTTGAGGGAGCCGGATCTTTCAGAGAAGATTTTAAAAATTGCACAGTTGCTTGACTAACAAATAGCCTCTTTTATACTCGCATAAAGTGCGAGTATCTCCTCTTTTTTTTCTATAAAACTATTTTTGTTGCAAACCAAATGCGCCGATGAGTGCGAAATGATTTCGGCTATTTCAAGCCCGTTTTGTTTCATAGTACTTCCAGACTCAACCAAATCCACGATAGCATCGGCAAGTCCGACAAGCGGCGCTAACTCTATAGAGCCGTAAAGTTTTATGATATTTACGGATATGGCTCTTGAAGAGAAGTAATCCCTTGTTATATTTTCCATCTTTGTTGCTATTTTGATTTCAGGCAGAGAAAAATCAAGCTTTCTGTTTTTCGGTACGCCGACACATATTTTACATTTGCCAACGCCCAAATCAAGCAGTCTTGTCAAATTTGCCCTCTGCTCCTCCAGCACATCCAATCCCGCCACGCCTACATCTGCGGCTTGATGCAAAACATATGCAGGAATGTCTTGACTTCTTACAAGCAAAAATTTAAAATCTCCTGCATGTAAAATGAGTTTTCTATCGTCAAACACAAACGGCTTTTTAAAAATCTTTTCAAATATCTTTAGCGTATCTTCTGCTATTCTTCCTTTTGGAAGCGCTATTGTCAGCATGTTTTCCCCTTTATAAACTTTAAGCTATGAAGCGTTTTTTCGAGAACTTTGAAAATCAGCATCTCATCGTATAACGCATTTTTAAAAAATCCGCTCAAATACTCGCCGTCTCCGCCGCAAAAATAGATTTTTCTATTTCGCGCGCTGTTTTTTATCACAAGCTGTATGGATTTTATCACGCCATAGCTTATCGCATCTTTCGTATTTTTCGGCATTGCATCAAGCTTTACATTTCTATTAATATCAATTTTCAAGCGAGATGAAACAGACATATAAGCGGCGGCATAAGCGGCAAATCCAGGCAAAATATACCCGCCCTCATGAATGCCGCCCTTCATGATATCCACCGTAATAGCGCTTCCCGCATCTACAATTACACCGTCATTTACGGCTTTGCATGCACAGATTCTATCTATGCCCATACCAACATACTCCGTATCAAAATCTATATACGGTTCCAAATTAAAAAAGTTTTTATCCGCGCTCAAAAAAGATTTCAGATTGTCATTGACGCAAATATAATAAACTTTCTCATTAAACGTCAATTTTAAAAACTCATGTATGGTTTTTATATGCAAATGCCCATTTTTAAACAGATGAGCATTTGTATTTCCTATATCGCAAAGTATCAAGGTTTTACTCTAACGTATAAAAGCTGTCTTTGTAAAAGATTTTCTCTTTCGTGATAAATAAAAAATCGTCTATTTTAGATGGAAATTTAAAAATCTCAAACTCTTTCAACTCCAAATCGCTTTTGATAAGATAGCCCATTTTTTCTAAAATATAGAGTTTTTTATCAGCTGAAACTCCCGCAAAAATCGCAAAAGGAAACTTTTTTTCGCTCAGGATTTTCAACTCCAAATCGCACAAAAACACTTTGCCGTCTTTTGTAAATATAAACACACTCTCATCAGCTACAACTGCGTCTTTTATCTCTTTATCCAAATAGTTTATGCTGCCATTGGAGTTTATGACGATAACTCTTTTGGCAGTTGCGGCAAACATTCTCTCTCCTGCCACGTCCAAAAATATAATATTGTTAAATTCGCGCTCGCCGCTTACGACAACATTATTTACAACTGCTCCGCTGTTTTTGTCCACTATTGCAAGTCTGCCGTCAAGCGTTGGAAATATCACCAAAGTTCCCAAAAAATACGGTGCGGCTATTCTGGAATCAACAGCAGTTACGGTATCGGATTTTTTTTGAAAAAACACTGAACCTGTCTTCAGGTCGGCAAGATAAAGCATATTGTCC
>JAISNG010000022.1 GCA_031276365.1 Campylobacteraceae bacterium
AGCCGCTCTTCCTGTGCCGCTCTCTACTACTGATTTTAGCATATCTATCATGAGATAGTTTTGCGCCGTGTCCAAAATCTGCTCTTTTTCGCTCTCAAATACCTGCTCCGTGCCGAATCTGTTTACGATTTTTCTTACCATTTTCGGTTTTATAAGCGTACCGCCGTTTGCAAACATCGCATAAAATTTACTATACTCCAAAGGCGACATACCAAGACTTCCAAGTGATATTGACAAATCATTTGGCACATTTTTAAATCCCATATTTAAAAGTTCCTTGTGCACCGTTTCAAGCCCCACGCTCGTTACAAGATTTATCGTAGCAAGATTACGCGAGCGCGTTAAGGCGTCTTTTAGAGTGATAAGTCCTTGAAAATTACTCTCTATATTTTTCGGCGCCCACTCTTTTTTTTCGCTCTTTTCTGCGCCCCCTTCAATATAAACTCTTGAGATATCAGGTATCAAGTCCATAGTTGAATATCCAGAATCCAGCGCGATTTGATACAAAAACGGTTTAAAACTGCTGCCAAGCTGTCTATTTGCTGAAATTGCTCTGTTAAATGAACTTTGCGTATAGTTGTGTCCGCCGACCAGCGCCAAAATATCTCCGCTGAAATTATCCAAAACAACGATAGCTCCGTTTAATATGGTTGTATTTATATTTTTATTTCTTTCAAGTATTTTTTGATATCCAAACTCAAGCGCATCGCGCGCCATCTGCTGAGTTTTCAAATCAATACTTAGATATATCTTATATCCGCCGCTTCGCACATCATCATATAGCAAACTTGCCTCTCTGATGGCTTCGTCCACTGCATAAGGAGCTTGATTTTTAGAGAGGGTATCGTCATAAACCTTCACTTCATAAGCAAGAGCTTCACTGTACTCCTCTTCGCTTATCCATCCTAAAGTCTTCATACGGTTCAATACGGCATTGGCGCGAGAGAGCGTTAAATTCAGATGTTTTGTCGGGTCATAACTGTTCGGTTGCCTTGGTATTCCAACAAGCATCGCTACCTCTTTAAGGCTGAGTTCATCCAAAGATTTTCTAAAATACCCCTCAGCCGCAGTCCTTACACCGTAATATCCATGTCCGAAATAGATATGGTTAAGATAACGCTCTATTATCTGCTCTTTAGTTAAACTACGCTCTATAATAATCGCTATTAGAGCTTCATTTATTTTTCTTTTTATCGTTTTTTCACGAGTTAGAAGCGTATTTTTTATAAGCTGCTGCGTCAAGGTACTTGCCCCTTCGGAGTACTTCATAGATTTGATATTTTTCAGCACAGCTCTGAAAATCGCCTCCACATTTACGCCGTCATGCTCAAAAAACACTGTATCTTCAATGGCTACAAGCGCCTCTACCATACGGTATGGCATATCTTCAAACTCCACATACAGTCTGTTTTCATCTTCAAAATAGTTCGCTACAAGCTCGCCGTTTTTGTCAAAAAACTGCGTTGTGAGTTTGGGATTATAGTTAATAAGTCCTACCGCCTGATAATAAGCGTTTTGATAAGCATTCACGCCAAATATCACAAATACCGTCAAAAACAGCGCCAAACCAACTGCAATAATCTTTTTTTTACTGATTTTTTTTGGCTTTAACTCTTCTGCATTGTTCATATTCATTCTCTAAAACTCCTGTTGCTAAACCCTGTATTTAAAAGTGTTTTTGTATATTCGCTTGACGGAGCGGCAAATAATTGCTCACTGCTGCCGCTCTCCACGACTCTGCCGTCTTTCAGTACAACACACTCTAAGCATATTCTGTTTGCCAAAGAGAGTTCATGTGTTACAAAAATCATCTCAAAACCTATCTTTTTATGCAGCTCTTCAAGTAAAACAATAATTCTCTCTTTTATGTCAAAATCCAAAGCAGTAGTAGGCTCGTCAAGCAGTAAAAGTTTCGGATTTTGCGCTGCCGCCATCGCAATAATAACGCGCTGTAACTGCCCTCCGCTAAGTTCGCTTGGAAATCTTTTTAAAACCGCTTCGTCTAATCCGACCATATTTATACACTCTTTTTGCTTAATTTCAGGCGCAAAAAACTGCTTGGATATTTTCGTCATAGGAGAGAGTGCGGTGAACGGATTTTGCGGTACAAAAGCTATCGTTTTTCCAGCTTCCAAGTGAAAGTCAGCATTAAAATCTGCCTCACATGTAAGATTTCGCGGCAAAAGTCCTAAAATCGCTTTTAGGGTTAAACTCTTGCCGCTTCCGCTCTGCCCCACAAGAGCAAGCGAGCCGTTTAGCTTAAAATCTATATTTAAAAGCTCTTTTGTGCCGTTTAAAATCCTAAGTTTCCTGCACTCAAGCACTTTCTCTCTCCAAAAACGGCAACAATTTTTCTATGCTAAGCCCCATCGCAGTGCTTTCAAGTCCGACAACACTTTTGATATAAGGCTTGCAAAATCCCTCAACCATACAAGCTCCCGCTTTGCCTTGCCATTCGCCGCTTTTTAGATAAATTTCTATGTCGCTGTTCTTAAAGCTGTCAAATTCATACAAAGCCGCCGATAAATCTGTAAATTCCAAATTTTTGCTTTTATATATCATACATGTAATTATTGAAACGCTGTTAGCGCTTTGCAATCTAAGCATTTCGCGCGCTTCATTTACGCTGTGCGCTTTTCCAAGAATCTTGCCGCGGACAGACACAACAGTATCGGCGACAACAAACGGCATATCAAAAGGATATCTCTTAAGATAATAAGCCGCTTTGCCTTTAGCTATCTCATATACAAGGTCGTTGGCGTTTGCGCTTTTGATACTGTCTTCATCAAAATCAAATG
>JAISNG010000051.1 GCA_031276365.1 Campylobacteraceae bacterium
AAAGAGTTTTCATAGAAAACGATATTTGCGAGGCAAGCGGGAATCCAAAGAAAGGCTGTAATCAAAAATAAGAAATGTTTATAAAATATGTTTTGTCATATATTCCGTCATTTCTGCACAAACGATACAATGTTTTTGTCATTATGAGAAAATATGTATCATCTCTCCGTCATACCCACACTCTCTTTCATCATTCCCGCGACCAAACGACAAGCAAATGTAAGTGAGCGCATATCGTGAGGGAAGGCGGGAATGACAACCTCTTCCGTCATACCCATGCAGGCTGGTATCTATAACGACTTTTACAAACATAAAACGTTTATAATTAGAGATTGATATTTTGGAGTTTGTCTTTTTGTTTTCTTTCATAAATTTGCTTGCCGCGGATAAATTAACAAAAAAGATGGAAAAATGAAAGCTTTTACTTTCTCTTCATTATTTTATTTGCTTCACGTCGTAATGAAATTTGGATTCCCGCATTTCTCACGATGACGACTATCGTCGTATCGTTCACGCGGGAATGGCATAATACACAAGTGCAGTTTCGCTTGTTGTTCGTGCGGGAATGATGAAGGGAATACAAATTGCTTTCATGTATGCGTTCATTTGTTTGAAAAGCGTGCTTTTATATACTCTTTTCTCACAAAATGTTGCGGGAGTGACGGAGAAGGTGAATACTTGTCTTCATATATGCTCTTGCTTGTCGTATCATTTTCACGGAAATGACGGAGAGGAATATAGGAATGGAACGAATGTTTTTATCTTTTATGTATAGAAAGGGTGCGATTTTATTTGCCATTCGCGCGGGAATGACGGAAAATACAAATATTTGCCTGTTTTAATATATATGTTTTGTTTGCTTTTCTACCATATAAATAATAAAAGATGCATAAATAGCCAAAAACAGAGCCGATTAATTTAACGCAAAACCCGCTTCGCTCAAAAACTGCGATGCGGCGTATTCTACCTTTTTGATTTTGTCATATTTGGCAAATGACAAAAAAAGCCTGTCTTTTGCCCTTGTAGCCGCCACATAAAAAAGCCTCCTCTCCTCTTCAAGGCTTCCGCCGCCCATACTCATGAGTTTTCTATTTGGAAACCGTCCATCCATCAAATCCACGATATAAACCTCTTTAAATTCAAGCCCCTTGCTTGCATGAATACTCAAAAGATTTATCCCTTCCCCTTCGCTCATTTCACTGCTTCCGAGCGTCAAAGCATTTAAAAAACCAAATATGTCATTATAATTTTTCGCCAAATCCCTAAGCAGCCACGCCTTGCGCATTATCCTCTCTTTGGCTTCATCAACAAGTTTGTTGTCAATGCTGCCGTCTTTGAGCGTGCCTCTTTTTTTCGCTAAAAAATTTACAATTTCTTCAAACACATACGAATTTATCACATGTTCTACTAAACTTGAGGGCAGTTTCACGGTTCTTGAATCTTTTAAAAATTTATAAAATCCATATATAAATTTCGCGCTCTCCTCGTTAATGCGGGAGTTTTTCAAGATAGGATTTGACAAGAAAACCTCATCAAACCCAAGCGGATAAAACCTACTGACGCTTCCCATCTCATGCAAGTCGTCAAAAAGCCCAAGCTGCGAATTTTTAACCCTTTTTTTAAACGGATTTTCTATATCCTTCGGCTCAAAAAACGCTTTTTTAATATCCCTGCTGCCAATCTCCAAAAGCGCGTCAAAAAGCTCTTTTGAAAACGCTGCGCCGACACCTTTTGCATATTCAAATATATGGATAAACGCCATCATATCTTTGGGATTTACAAACAGGCTGACTAAATCCAATATCGCCTTCACTTCGCGCGAATCAAAAAAACTGCTGCTGCCCTTTCGTTTGCACTTGATGCCAAGTTCCCGCAAACTCGCCTCTATGCCGTCTGCGCTGGAGTTATTCCTGAAAATCACCGCTATTTCGCTGTGCGCATTGTTTGAATGGCTGATTTTGCCCGCTATCGCCTGATACTGCTCAAAAAGCTCATTATATGTAAGCAGTTTGGGAGCTTCAAACATACCATCTCTTGTTACCTTAAGCTCTTTTGGATAAAGGCGCGGATTTTTTTCAATCACTCTGTTTGCCAAAGACAAAATCATCTGCGACGACCTGTAATTTTTATCAAGCGTAAAAATATTCGCATCGCTGTAACGCTCTTTAAAAGTGCCGATTATTTTGATGTTTGCTCCGTTAAATGCGTAAATACTCTGGTCATAATCCCCAACACAAAATACGCTCTTGCATGTAAAAGCCTTGATTAGAGAGCCTTGAAGAGTATTTGTGTCCTGATACTCATCTATCAAAATTTCTTTGAAAAAAAGTTCGTTCACTCCATTTCGCAGCTCATCTCTTAACAAAATCAGCAAATCGTTAAAATCTACATACGAAAACGCCCTCTTCCCCTCTCCAAATTCCTCTAAAATATCCTCATAAATATCAAAATACGCACTGTGTTCGCTCTCGTTTTTCGCAAGCCATTCACTAAATGATAGTTCAACTTCCGAGTTTTGATATAATGAAAAAAGGTCATACAGATATGACGACTGATACGGCTTGACGGCGGCATCTATATGGTCAAAACGCCTCTTTGCATGTATGGTTTTGAGCAGTATTTTAAGCTCTTTGGGTTGTTTTAAAATAATTTTTTTGCCGATTTTTTTCAACAATTTATGACTCACAGCGTGAAACGTTCCTGCTTCAATCCTGCCTACCGTATTCTTGTCAAAAAAGCGTGCCACACGCTCTATCATCTCATTTGCGGCTTTGTTCGTAAAGGTGAGTAGTAAAACCTCTTCGGGCTTGATGCCCTCTTGCAAAAGATGGGCTATTCTTGCGACAATTGTAGATGTTTTTCCTGTCCCAGCGCTTGCGATAACGAGATTGTGCCCCAAAGGTGCGGTTGCGGCGGCGTATTGTTCCTGATTTAATCGTGAAAGAGGCATTATGTTCCTATAAAATTTCTAAAGCGTGAGAGTATCAAAATAATGATTAAATCTCAAGAAATCTCTAATTGTACTAATCATACTCATTTAAGTAAACTCCTGCTAATATCACAATCAAATTTACAAAAGGCGCACTCTTGATAAAACCCAAAGGTTTCGGCAAAAGATATTTTACGCTCTCCTCCATACAGGCGCACTCATGCGCAGCCAAACTTCACGGCGTATTGGTAAGCGTGCATCTGTTTTTTGCCAAAACAAATAAAGACAAAGAGTCAAGCGGAGAAAATGACCCGCCACAAGAGTGCGAAAATCCATGCGATTATCTAAATTTACACCATTTTTGCTGTCTGTTTTTAAGACGCGTGCAAAAAATCTCAAAAACAAAAAGGCATTTCTATAAAATCTACAACCGTTTATGTTACGGTTTTTGCCGCTCTGGTATCCATCCTCCAAATTTTACATTCACCAACTTTCTAAAAAATATAATTACACCAAAAGGAAAACAGTATGATAAAAAACACTATTACGGGATTTCCGCGAATCGGAAAATCAAGAGAATTAAAATTTGCACTTGAGGCATTTTGGTCAAGCAAGATAAACGCCGATGATTTGCAAAAACAAGCCAAAGAGTTAAGGCTAAAGCATTTGGAGTATCAAAAAAAAGCAGGAATTAACTTGATAAGTTCAAATGATTTCAGCTTTTATGACGGAATGCTTGATATGATTGTGCTGCTTGGAGCAATCCCGCAAAGATTTGCCGATATCAGCGATGAGACAAAGAGATATTTTACAATGGCAAGAGGCGATGAGAAAAGAGCCGCTATGGAGATGACAAAGTGGTTTAACACCAACTATCACTACATTGTTCCGGAACTCTCAAAGTCCACGCGCTTTTCGTTAAATCCAGCCAAAGTCCTCAAAGAGTTTAAAGAGGTAAAAGAGTTTGGCGTAAATACGAAAATCAACCTAATCGGACCATTGACATTTTTATCGCTCTCAAAAAGCACTGATGGAAGCGATGTATATACGCATTTTGAGGCAGTTTTGAATGTGTATGAACAACTTTTGAAAGAGATTGAGAAGCTGGATGATAAAATATTTGTGCAACTTGACGAACCGATAATTGTTACCAATTTAAACGGCGCGCAAAAAGAGTATCTTGCAAAAGCTTATGAGCGGCTCTCAAATGTATCTCAAAAAGTAAATATCATCGTTACAAGCTATTTTGATTATGTAGATAAAGATGTAGTTGAAACTTTATCAAATACAAAAATATGGGGAATCGGTCTTGATTTTATCCACGGCAGAGAAAATCTCGACAACACTAAAGCGCTTAAAGATAAATATCTGATTGCGGGAGTGGTAGATGGAAGAAATATCTGGAAAAACGATATAAACACCACTTTGGAGCTTTTGGAAATTATATCATCTAATGTACAAAAAGAGCGCGTCATCATCTCAACTTCATGCTCGCTTTTGCACACTCCATATTCGCTTGAAAATGAGGATAAATTGGACGGCAAAGTAAAAAGCTGGCTTTCATTTGCGCTTGAAAAACTTGATGAAGTTTCGCTAATATCAAAACTGTTTTATAAAGAGGCTTTGAGCGAAAAAGAGATATCCCTAAAAGACGCCAACGCAAAAGCTAACGTTTCTAGAAAAAATTCATCAAAAATTCACAACGCTGCACTGCAGGAGAGATTGAAATCTTTCACAAATACCCAAAGAGAAGCGCCGTTTAACGAACGCATAAAAATACAAAAAAAGATACTAGACTATCCGCCGTTAGCGACTACAACGATAGGTTCTTTTCCTCAAACAGCCGA
Organism: Campylobacteraceae bacterium; assembly: GCA_031276365.1. GTDB lineage: Bacteria > Campylobacterota > Campylobacteria > Campylobacterales > Campylobacteraceae > JAIRKW01. The sequence continues at coordinate 4,777 of JAISNG010000051.1, forward strand.
ACTAAGGGCTTTAAGAAGCAGTTTCAAAAAAGGTAAAATTTCCGAAAGCGAATATGAAGTTGGCATCAAAAAATATATTGACGAGTGCGTGAAAATACAAGAGGATATCGGACTTGATATTTTAGTGCATGGAGAGCCTGAACGAAACGATATGGTGGAGTATTTCGGCGAACAGTTAAACGGATACGCATTTACGCAATACGGCTGGGTGCAAAGTTACGGAAGCCGCTGCGTAAAACCTCCTTTGCTTTTCGGAGATATCACGAGAATCAACCCGATGAGCATCAAATGGATAACATATGCACAGTCTAAAACTTCCAAAATTGTAAAGGGTATGCTAACTGGTCCTGTAACTATCCTGAATTGGTCTTTTGTAAGAGATGATGAGAGCAAAAGCAATGTTGCAAGACAGCTGGCTTTGGCATTGAATGACGAAATATCAGACTTGCAAAATGCTGGTATCAAAATCATTCAAGTAGATGAAGCGGCTTTCAAAGAGGGATATCCTCTAAGAAAAAGTAAAAAACTATCATATGAAAAATGGGCGCTTGAAGCGTTTAAATTAGCTGTAAGTAGTGCAAAATCGCAAACGCAGATTCACACGCATATGTGCTACAGTAATTTCAATGATATCATAAAAACCATTGAAGCTATGGAAGCCGACGTCATCTCCATAGAAACGGCGCGCGCAGGCAACAAGATACTCAAAATTTTTGAAGAGGTCGGCTATAATCAAGAGATTGGTCCGGGCATATACGACATACACTCTCCAAGAATCCCAAGCGTTGATGAGATGACAAATCAAATAAAAGCACTTTTGGAGATTTTCCCAAAAGAAAAGTTATGGATAAATCCCGATTGCGGACTAAAAACCAGAAAATGGGAAGAGGTCGTACCTGCTCTTAAAAATCTCGTAAAAGCAGTCAAAAGCGTAAGAAAATATTAAACTAGTACTTACGGACAATCAACAAAAATCGCAGAGGATTAATAACCTCTGCGCTGTTAAAGCCTTGTATGTAAGGCAAAACACTACATGTAAAAATGACAACTCATTCCGTTATACGCGTGCAAACGACAAAAAAAGACCAAATTCCGTCATACTCATAACAATGAACACCAAAATGATTTATCACTTTGGGCAAAACCAACGACAGGTGAATATCCTCTTCCCGTTATTCACACACCTTTTTTATCGTTCATATATTACTTTCATCGTTTATGTACCCTATTCTATCATCCATGTACTCTGTTCCGTCATTTATGCGACTGAACAATAAGCAAATATCCTCCTCCTCGTTCTCACACCTTCTTCCGTCATTCCTGCAACGAGCAAAGAGTTTTCGTAGAAAACAATATTTGCGAGGCAGGCTGGAATCCAAACTAATTAAAAAAATAAAGATACGAGAGCAAGAAAAATAAATATAAAACATAAAACTCTTTTATGAATGCTTTCATTTGAATTGTAGTTTTTTGGATGCCCGTTTTCACGTGTATGACGGAAAAGTAGAGAATGATAACCAATTCCGTCATACCTATGCCTCTTTTTATCATCTATGTACTACTTTCGTAGTTTCTGTATTTTTTCTATAGTTTATGTATTATCTCAGTTATTCATGATTACCGCGAAGCGATAGGCAAAAAATATATTGTCGTAACTTATGGCGTCATCTTGGTCATTCATATACATTTTTTCGTCATTCCCACGCATCTCTTTATTATACACATATTGTTTTTATGTTCATGTGTCCTATTTCGTCATTCCCGCAACGAGCAAAGAGTTTTCGTAGAAAACGATATTTGCGAGGCAGGCGGGAATCCAAACTAATTAAAGAATATGAGAGCAAGAAAAATAAATAATAAAACGTCAATCCTTCTCGAGAACGTATTATTTGTTTGCAAAAGTATTTTTGGATTCCCGCCTGAGCGGGAATGACGGATGGCTAATGTTAGTTTACTTTCATGTATTTACTTCGCTTATCGTTTGGTCGCGGATATGACAAAACCGTGTCTTTTTGTATAAGTCAAAACCATATATTTTTTTATGCAAGTCAAAAAAAACTCCATGCAAAAATGACAATCTCCTCAGTCATATCTGCATTAGCGATATCCTTGCACAAGAAAGTTGCTTAACTTGGATAATGACAACATCTCGCTACACAAAAAGAGATAAAAATTTTTAACTTATATAAATTATCTGCTTGTGATTTTGAAATGCTTGTTGAAAATTTCAGATATATTTTGCGCCAGCAGTGCGTATCCTGCGGCATTTGGGTGGATTTGGTCGGATTTGAGCGATGGCGTTTTTATAATCCGTTCAAGCGTATCATCGTCATAAATAAGTCCAAACTCATCAGCAAGTTCGCCGTAAATATCGTTTGTACCTATAAAAAGTCCCTCAAGACTCGGCACGCCGATAAATATTATCTCTATATTTTTGCTTTGCATGAGAGTTATCATGGATGTGAGATTTTGCTTTGTATTTTGCAGGTCATATTTTCTCAAGATATCATTGCCGCCGTGGCAAAATATAACAATACGCGGCTTTATCTCTTCAAGCAGCTGCGGCAGTCTCTCAACTCCTTTATAACTGTTTTCGCCGTTTACTCCTGCGTTTATGACGTTTATGTTTAGGATTTTGCCAAGATGTGTGGGATAACTTTCGTTCTCTTCAGCACCGTAACCTTTTGTCAAAGAGTCTCCAAAAGCGAGTATCACAGCATCTTGCGGGATTTCAATCTTTCCGTCTGATTTTAGAAATACAAACACAGCGGTGAAAATGACGGCGATTAATGCAATCAATCTTTTCATTTTATAACTCCATGAACGGCTATTATATAATTTTTAAAACCAAATAGAGTATAATCACACTTTTATAAAACGGATAAGCACATGAGAAGGATAGATAGAAAAGAAGCGTTGGAGTTGTTGAGGCTTCCGCTTGGCGAGCTTGGAAAGCTTGCGTTTGAGGTTAAACGCGAACTGCATCCAAATAAAATAACTACATTTGTTGTGGACAGAAATATTAATTATACGAATGTTTGCTGGGTAAATTGCAAATTTTGCGCTTTTTACCGTCATAAAAAAAACGAAAATGCATATATTTTGAGCTTTGATGAAATAGGCAGAAAAATAGAGGAACTTATCGCGATAGGCGGCACTCAAGTGCTGTTTCAAGGTGGTGTTCATCCTAACTTAAAGATAGAGTGGTACGAAGAGTTAGTGGAGTGGATAGCCAAACGATATCCTACCATAACGATACACGGTTTTTCGGCTATAGAGATTGATTATATAGCCAAAATCTCCAAAATAAGCATCACTGAAGTTTTAAGACGTCTGCATACAAAGGGTTTGTATTCTATCCCGGGCGCTGGCGCTGAGATTTTGAGCGATAGAGTCAGAGATATCATCGCTCCTAAAAAACTTGATGCGTCCAAATGGATAGAGATACATGAAAGCGCCCATCAAATCGGCATGAAATCAACCGCAACTATGATGTTCGGCACGGTAGAAAAAGATGAGGATATCATAGAACATTGGGAGCGAATAAGAGATTTGCAGGATAGAACAGGTGGATTTAGGGCATTTATCTTGTGGAGTTTTCAAAGCCAAAACACTGCGCTTAAAGCACAAATCCCCGATATCAGAAAGCAGTCATCAAACAGATATCTGAAACTTTTGGCTCTTTCGCGGCTGTTTTTGGATAATTTTAAAAATATTCAAAGCTCATGGGTAACGCAGGGAAGCCACATAGGACAGTTAGCGCTTATGTTTGGGGCGAATGATTTGGGAAGTACTATGATGGAAGAAAACGTCGTTGCGGCGGCAGGTATGGCGCATCGCATGAGCCAAGATGAAATGGTGCGGCTCATACATGACATAGGCGAAATCCCAGCCAAAAGAGATACGGCATATAATATTTTGGAAGTTTACAAATGATAAAAAAAGTTTTTTTAGCTGTTTTATTAACACAAGGAGTTTTGATGAGTAAAGATGTGATAAACATTGATATAAACGGTATTTCGGTACCCGTGATATTTGAGCAGGACAAAAGCCTTCCGATAGTCTCCTTGCAGCTTGTATTTTTGAGCGCGGGAAGTATAGAAGATAACGGTACAGAGGGACTTGCACGCTTTTGTGCGGCTATGTTGAATGAAGGTACGGCTAAGATAAAAGCGGCTGATTTTGCTGAAGAATTGGAGAACAGAGCCGTAAATTTCGGCGTGAGCGCGGGCAGAGAGACACTTGTATTTGAACTCTCATCACTCAAAGAGGAGTTTGGTTTCGGCGCAAACATGACAAAAGCCGTACTTGAAAAACCTAACTTTTCAAAAGAGGCGTACAACAAGGTCAATATGCAGACTTTGGGCGAAATTTTGAGCAAAGAGAGCGATTTTGACTATACAGCGTCGCTGAAACTTAGGAACCTAATGTACAAAAACACACCGCTTGGAACGGCAAGTATCGGGACAAAAGAGAGTTTAAAAAAGATAAATCCGTCAAACATTGAAAAATTTGTGAAAAATCACCTTGATTTGTCAAATCTTATTGTTGTTATCGGCGGAGATATCAGTGCGGACGAAGTTAAAACACTCCTGAAAGACACGCTCTCACCGCTTCCAAAAGGCACAAAAAGAGAGCTTGGCTTTTATGATGTTTCAGCAAAAAAAGAGCGCGAAATTCAGACAAAAAAGAGTGAACAGGCATATATATATTTCGGCGCGCCGTTTTACATAAAGTTAGACGACAAGGATGCTTACAAAGCAAAAGTCGCTTCGTTTATTTTGGGCGAGAGCGGTTTCGGAAGCCGCTTCATGGAGGAGATAAGAGTTAAAAAAGGACTTGCTTATTCAGCATATTCTAGATTTAGCACAGATAAAACTTCAAGCTCTTTTACTGGCTATCTGCAGACAAAAATAGAAACGCAAAACGAAGCGCTGGAGCTTGTACAAAAAATCATACGCGAATTTACCGACAAAGGCGTTACAAAAGATGAGCTGGCGCAAGCTAAGAAATTTTTGTTAGGTTCTGAGCCTTTGCGCGTTGAAACACTCTCTCAAAGATTGTCGCGTTCGTTTTATGAGTACTATTCGGGGCTTGGACTCGGATACTCCAAAGAGCAGTTAAGCAGGATAGAAAATCTAACCCTTAAAGAGCTGAATAACTTCATCAAAAAGCACAAAGAGATAAACGAACTTACAATCTCAATCGTTACAAATGACGCCGCCGCCGAAAGATAAGGGTTATTTTAAAAAACTTCGCGTGAGTTCATGCATAGAACTTGCGCTTTTGGCTCCATGCGGTTATGATGACTTGAGTATATCACGTTTTGCGAAGATTAATGAGTTAAATACTGTCCAAATCACCGTCAAAAACGTTCAAAAAACGCCTAAATTTTTAAAAGTAACTGCGGCGGCATGGAACGCGGATGCGGAACTTATCATATTTAATCCAAAAAATTTCCATTATCTATCGTTTAGTGTTGGAGGCAGTTTTTTTGTGCGCGCTTTGGTACAGAAAAGTTTCGGCAAACTTCAACTCATACAGCCAAAAATCGTACATGAAGTCGGCAAAATCATGAGCGTGTACAAAACCGAACTTGCCTCAAAAACAGTGCGCCGTTTGATGAGCGAATACCTGAATGTTAAAAATCTAACAGATGAGGGACTTCCTGCGGAACTTGCGGAAAATATTGTAGCTTTGCACAATCCAATTGCAGGGCAAAGTTATGAAAAAAGCCTGAAAAAAGCTTTGTATGCACTAAAATTTGCCGAAATATATCTTTTCTTGAAAAATCTCAACGCAAAAAAACGTTCTTTTAAAGCTTACGAAACGCTTTACGGCGATGAGAGTAAATTTGTCAAAAGTCTGCCTTTTACACTTACTAACGACCAGAAAAAAGCGATAGCTGATATCAAAAACGACCTTTCAAGTTCTCTTGCGGCAAGGCGCGTTATTATGGGAGATGTCGGCAGCGGAAAAACAGTCGTGATACTCGCTGCGGTAATGATGGCATACCCGAAAAAAGCCGTTTTGATGACGCCTACTACGATTTTAGCTATGCAAATATACAATGAAGCCAAAAGGCTTTTGCCATCTTTTGTGAGAGTTGTTTTGATAGAGAGCGGCGAAAAACAGGCGGATTTGGACGAGGCTGATTTTATCATAGGAACGCATGTGCTGCTGTACCGCTCCATTCCGCAGTGTCCTCTTGTTATGATAGACGAACAGCACAGATTTGGTACGGCACAGAGAGATTTTATACACAAAATGGCTGGAGACGGCGAGACGCGGGCGCATTTTTTACAGTTTAGCGCTACTCCAATTCCGCGTACAATGAGCCTTATGCACTCCTCTTTAGTAAATTATTCGTTTATAAAACAAACACCTTTTGAGAAAAATATAGACACTTTTATCATTGACAAAAGTGGTTTTAAACAGATGCTTTCGCGTGTTGAATACGAGATAAATAGAGGAAATCAAGCAGCTGTCATATATCCTTTGGTTGAAGAGAGCGAAGCACTGGCGTATCAATCTATGGACGAAGGCAGAGCATTTTGGGAAAATCGCTATAAAGGCGTTTTTGTTACACATGGAAAAGATAAAAATAAAGAGCGTATTTTGGAAGAATTTAACAAAAACGGCTCAATTTTGCTCGCAACCACAGTCGTTGAAGTGGGAATTTCGCTTTCAAAACTCTCCGTTATCGTCATTGTCGGTGCGGAACGGCTCGGACTTGCGACACTGCATCAATTGCGCGGAAGAGTGAGCCGCACAGGGCTGAAAGGGTATTGTTATCTGTACACAAATCACCCAAACAGCGAACGGCTTAACGAATTTTCAAAAACAACGAATGGATTTGATATAGCCGAACTTGACTTGAAATACCGCCAAAGCGGCGATATACTCGGCGGCATAATGCAGCACGGCGCACAATTTCGGTGGTTTTCGTACAGCGAAGATGAAGATATCTTGATAAAAGTGAAACGCTGGATTAAAATTTAAACGCTTTGTTAGTAAACTTATAATTTGCCAACAAAACCACAACAATTAAAATTTCTTTGCACTAATATAAACCAATGCAAGAATTGTATAGAACTTGAAACTCTTGAAAACCCAAGGAGCAGAGATAAATCTCTTATTGGCAATTAAGCAGCTTATGGCGTTACTGTGTTGGTGATTACCGTCTTATATGCAAAATTCAAAACAATAATCTAATCATTTTAGTTTTGACAATAGGGCATAGAAGCAACATATATGATTGATAACCATATAAAATTAACTTTAATCTCAAAAGTTTATTTTTAAATATAAAAATAAATGTTTCACGAAGCAAATTTTATGCAGATAAAAATACATAAAATAACGCCGCAAGTGTCTATAGAACTGCTTTACGATAAAAACTAAACAGACAAAGAATATAGAATATATACATATATAAATTTTTGCATTTTGCAAAATATTTTTATATCTAATAAAATAATTTCTGAAAATTGTAATGTAGATATTATAGAAGCGAGTAAATACATTTCTAAATTAATAAAAAAGGTTATTTAAAAATAAAAATTGAAAACAATAATATACGTACACTATTTTTAACATATGGAGATAAACACCATATCACAAAAAATCATAATTACGAAAATAATTATGATTTTAAATAATTTAAATCTAAAATATTATAAAAAAAATGATGCATTTCTCACTGCTAAACAAATTGGACTTGATAAAATTTTTAAAAAAGATTTGGAGTTTTGAATAAAAACTGATAATAATAATTGGCGTTTATATAATAATGCAAGCAGATGCGCATGTGTTTTGGTAACTAAAAAGGTAAATTTAATAATAAACAAAAAAATGAATAACTTAGCAATCTCTAACAAAACAAGCTTTGAACTTTCAGAACTAAATCTAAAAATTAAAAGTGTCCAAAAAAAGCTTAACAAAACTTTTAAAAGAGCGCGAAACAGAGAAATATTTTATATCGCTTGTAGAGAAAGAATTTAATCCTCAAGAATTTGAAATTTTTCAAAAATCAAAAAGGTATGAAAATGAGTAATGACACAATCATAATGATAATAGTAGCGGTATACAGCATAATAACTATATTTGGTTGGTATGTAGTGAATTTACAAAGAAAATTTATCCAAAAATTACTTGATGAAAATGAAAAAGATACAAATTAATTTGTGAATTGTTTGATAAGTTACTTTTAGCGACGCTTTAGGCAAAGCATATAAAGAGCGTTTAACCGCTATAGAGAGCATACAATCAGATGTTACAAAAAACAACTGCGATAACGCTATTGATATTTTACGCGCTAACTTTTAGCGGTTGTGTGCAAAAAGAGTACATTACTCTGCCCTGCTCTATCCAAACGCCTGAAAGGTTTTACAGCAATGCAAAATGCAAAGGTGATGATTTTACCTTTGCAAAGTGCATTATAAGCAAAACAGAGGCTCTAAAAGCAGACTATGAGAGGCTTTTAAACGCTTTTAATGCCTGTAAATAGATTTTATGCTATAATAACGCAGATAGGAGTTTATATGATAACGCTTACAAGCTTTTTAATCGCATGCGCTATCTCGGGCGCACTCTCAGGCATTTTTATCTATTATTTACATAAAAAATATTTATAAACCCACCTCATTACCGCGCAGGCGGTAATCCAAACCCTCGCACGCGCGCAGGCGGTAATCCAAACCCTCGCACGCGCGCATGTGTACATGCATGACATGACGCGTACATGACACACACGCATGACACGCATGAAGCAATTCTACAATTTTTCTATATAGCATATATGCCATTTCTACCCGTCCAGCACGCGCAAAAATCAACGAACGATACCCCATCGCCCAACTCCCTCCCGTCATTCCATCAACAATGGTTACCAAAATGATTTATCGCTTTGGGGTAAAACCAAACGACAAGTGAACGCGCACCATCTCTGTCATTCCCGCACAAACGATACGACGTTAGTCGTCATCGTGAGAAATGCGGGAATCCAAAAGGACTTGCAAACAAACAAAATAATTATG